>JAYUDQ010000677.1:0-20595 GCA_043739745.1 Acidimicrobiia bacterium
CCACGTCGACGACGAGGCCGACGACGACCACCACCACCACGACCACCACCACCACGACCACCACGACGACGACCACCACGACCACCACGACGACGACCACCACGACCACCACGACAACCACGACTCGGCCATCAACGACGACGACCTCGCCGTCCACGACCACGTCGTCGACCACAACCACCATCCCCAACAACGATCCGGACCTCCTGCTCCGGGTCGAGGCCGAGAACTTTGCGAACGCCAATCAGATCGGCACGGCCACGACCCGTATCCACTTCACCGGGAGCAGCTACGTGACGTCGTGGTCCACGGTGGATGGTCCGCTGACGGTCAACCTCGTCACGTTCTCGCCGTCGTCCTACCGTTTCAAGGTTCGGGCCATCGCCGCTTCCGGGGCGACGCTCGTGGTCCGGATCGACCGGGAACAGACCTTCAACGTCGTCATTGCCGCTTCGGACCCGTCGTTCTGGAGCGTGTCGAACGACTACGAGTTCCAGGTCCGCATCTCCGGCGGACTGCACCCGGTGACGTTCCAGCCCGCCGACGGGGGCGTCATCGATTTCGACCACTTCGACGTGCTGTCGGTACCTGCGGCGACCTAGGGGTCCCCCTGGTTGGACGCAAAGGGCACGAAGGAACCGGCCCTTCCCCCAGTCGAGTGGATGTCAAACTCGGCTGATGGACTTCCTGCACGGCCCGACGAACGGCGCCCGTCGCCTACGCGAGCTCTTCGGCACAGGTGACCTCATCACCGCACCGGGGTGCTACGACGCGCTCTCGGCCCGTCTGGTCGAAGAAGCGGGTTTCGACGTCGCGTACATGACCGGGTTCGGCACCGCTGCGTCCCTACTCGGGCGACCCGACGTCGGGCTTCTCACGTTCACCGAGATGGTCGAGAACGTCCGGCGCATCACCTCGGCCATCACGATCCCGTTGATCGCGGACATGGACACCGGCTACGGCAACGCCATCAACGTCATTCGCTCCGTCCAGCTCTACGAGCAGGCAGGGGTTGCCGGCTTCCATCTCGAGGACCAGGTGACTCCGAAGAAGTGCGGGCACATGGAGAACAAGCAGGTCGTCTCGCGATCCGAGGCGGTGGCCAAGATCCGGGCTGCAGTTGCGGCACGGCAGAACGCCGACACCGTCATCATTGCCCGCACCGACGCTCGCGCCGTCGAAGGCGTTGAAGCGGCGATCGACCGGGCCAAGGCGTTCCATGACGCCGGTGCCGATGTGCTGTTCGTCGAGGCGCTCCAGGGGGAGGGCGAGATCGAGCGGGTGGCCGACGCGCTGCGGGGCCGGCCGCTGTTGTTCAACTGGGCCGAGGGTGGGAAGACACCGCCACTACCGATTGGGCGCATCCGCGAACTGGGCTTTGCCATCGTCATCTGCCCGATCGCCGCTCTGCTCAGCGCCACCGCGGCGATGCGGGCAACCTATGCATCCATACGACAGGCGGGCACGCCGGTCGGGGTGGTCGATCAGCTGCTCCCGTTCGGTGAATTCACGACCTTCGTAGGGTTGCCGGAGATCAACTCCCTAGAGCAGCGCTTCGCCGATTGAGCACGTCAGGTCGCAGCGCGCCGGCCCCCGATGGTCGAGAGCAGGTCGACCTCGCGCCCGCGCACCACACGAAGCGCTCCTCGAAGCCCGAACTTCCAGAGCGCCAGCGAGTACAGCGTGCTGCCTGCCACACCGATCACGACCAACGGAAAGCTGCCTCTCGCCCAGCCGATGCCGACCATGCCTGCGCACGGCAGGGCGAAGAGCATCAGGGACACGATGCCGACGAAGGCAAGCGCGCTTACGAGTCCGCTCTGGCCGGTGTTGGACCGCTTGTTCGAATAGGGGTTGCCGACGTCGGGCTGGTTGAAGGGTGCGATCACCGAGATGATGCTGCCGACGCCGAGCGGGATGCCCCAGCACGTGAGGGAAAGCGCGACGACGAGCCCGAGCTCGGACCAGCCACCGGTCATGCAGGCGAGCACGAAGGCGGCGAGAACCGTCGGCACGATGAGGTTCGGCGTTGCTGCGATCCCGCGGGAGACGAGCTGCTGACGAAGCCGCGCACCCGCGGTCTGCTCCATCCACAGCGAAGCCGCGTCTGTACCGAGGAGGTTGTTCGTGGCGTGGACGCCGAACAGCATGGCGATAGGGGCACCGAACACGGCGGCGGAGTTGGCCGAGTTGAAGCGCATCGACTGGAGCAGCGCGAAGACCGTACCGATGACGATACTGATGATCATCGAGCTGCGGCGCTGGGGCGAGCGAACGAGGTAGCGCAGCTCTTTCGCCGTCATCACGACGGTGGGGTTGGTGATCCAGCGCCGCAGACGTTTCGGCACCAGTGCGAGGCCGGTGTGGTCCTTGACGGTGCGGGTGTGGCGGATCGAGTCGGGGTCGACGAGCAGACGGTCGACACCGTGGAACCAGGCCCGCAGCAGCACGGCCGACACGAGCGCGAGGCCGGCCAATCGGGCGCTCGCGACCGCCAGCTTGTGTCCGTCGGCTTCGAGCACGGCGGTCGCGATTTGTCCGGGAGGCAGCAGCCGCAGTGCGCGCAGGATCGAGTGGCGCTGTGAGTCCTTGAGGAAGCGGATCGACTGCGTCCCGAGGAACAGGGCGGCTGCGCCGAGCGACGCGATGAGCACCGACAGGTCCTTGCCCCGGCGTGATCTGCCGGCAAAGGCCAGCCCGACGCTCAGCGCTCGGCTCGCGCTGAGGCAGAACACGAGCATCACGACAGCCGCGATGGGGACGGCGATCGCGGCGCCACTCGCGCCCGCGTAGCCCGCAGTCATACCGGCGAGGGTCACAATCGTGGCCAGCGGCAGCACGCCGATGAGCGCGCTGCACATCAACCCGTTGCGTAGCTCGCGACGGGTGAGCGGGAGCAGGACGAGCCGGGTCGGGTCGAGCGCGTCATCGACACCGCCGACGAGCAGCGGGCCGAACACCCACAGCCCGAAAAGCACGGTCATCGACAGCACCAGTGACTCTTCGCGGGCCAGGCCGGAGCCGTGCGCGTTGTGCACAATCCGGAGGGCACCGTAGGTCGATCCGATGAGCGAGCCGAGCAGCATCAGCAGCGACGAGACCCGCCGGGACTTGCTGCCGTGCAGTCCGTTGCGCAGGATCTGCAGCTTGAGCCGGACGAGGGTCCAGGTCATGCCGGGGAGCCGACCGCTTCGTCGGCGCGGTCGGCGGCGTGGTAGTTCGCGTGGTGGTCGGCGCGCTCGCCGGCCCGGAACCAGTTGAGCGACGTCGCGGTCCTGTGGTCGCCGCCGACCGCCGCGAAGAACACCGTCTCGAGTCGTTGCCCGCCGAGCACGTCACTGATCGGCCCGGATGTCAGCAATCGTCCGTTGTCCATGATGGCAACGTATGCACACAGACGTTCGACCGTCTCCATCACGTGGCTTGACAGCACCACCGTGCCTCCCGCCTGTTGATACGCGCGCAGAACATCTTGCAGCACGCGCACGGAGATTGGGTCGACCGATTCGAACGGCTCGTCGAGGAAGAGGATCGGTGGTGCGTGCAGAAGCGCAGCAGCCAGACCGATCTTCTTGCGCATGCCGGTCGAATAGTCGGCCACGAGCTCGTCGGCCGAGCGCTCGAAGCTGAGCACCTCGAGCAGCTGTGTGGCTCGCCGCTCAACCTCGTCGGGTGCGATGCCGCGCAGGAGGCCGACGTAGGCCAGCAGCTCGCGGCCCGACAGCCGCTCGAACAGGTGCAGGTCGTCCGGCAGCACGCCCATCAGCGCTCGCACCCCCGACGGATCGGGCCAGACCGACCGCCCGGCGATGGTGATCGTGCCGGTGTCGGGGCGCTGCAGGCCGGTGATGGTCCGCAGCAGCGTGGTCTTGCCGGCCCCGTTCGGACCCACCAGTCCGGTGAAGCTGCCGCGCGGCACGCTCAACGTCACGTCGTCGACGGCCTGCTTGGTGCCGAAGCGCTTGCTGACGCCCTCGATACGGACCGCGACCTGACTGCCGACCTCTGACCCGTGCACGCTTCAACGTCGGCACGCCGGACCCCCGAGTTGAGCCGTCTGCATCACCCGACGAACCCTGAACGGGCGCGCCCAGGGTCAGAACAGTCGACCCTCCGCCTGCACCGTGCCCGCGGTGAACGGGTCGACGTCGTCGCGCGGATCTCGCGCCGCGGTGATCTGCCGACGGATCACGAGGAGTGCCTCACCGGCGACGTAGACGCGGCCCCGTTTCTCGCCCCGTGCCACGAGCAGCCCGGCCTCGGTGAGCTGTCGCAGGTCGCGTAGCGCAGTTGCCTCGGTCAGCTCCTGTCCCTCCAGCGAGGCGACGGCCCGATACGTGGCGTTCCGCACCCGATAGCCGAGAAGTGCGTCATAGAGCGCGTACTCGGTCCGTTCTGCGAGGCCGTGTCGAGTAGCAAGACGATCCAGTTCTTCCCAGAGGCGTTCGCTCTCACCGACGCGGCGCACCATCGTCCGAGCTTGGCGCACGTGGGCCGTGAGGATGAACTGCACCCACGGTCGTGCGTCTCGATCCGGCTGCCAACGCCCCGCCCCGACCGCGGCCAGCGCGTCGTAGTACGCCTGCGTGTTGCGTCCGAGGTACTCCTCGATGCTGGAGAACACCGGTGCCACGAGGCCGCCGCGGGCGAGCACCAGGGTCTGCAGGCACCGTGCCATCCGACCGTTCCCATCGCGGAACGGATGGATCATGACCAAGTTCAGATGGGCCATGGCTGCCGTCACGACGGCGGGTTCCTGGGAGGTCGCGTTCAGCTCGGCGGTGAGCTCGCGGACGAGTTGCGGTACGAGCTCCACCTCGGGGCCTTCGTAGACCACCTTTCCACGCGCGTCGTCGCGGACGTAGATCGGCCCTGATCGCCAGAGGCCGGGCCGGGCGGCGAGCTCGTAGCTCGTCATCATGAAGTGCAGGCTTTTCAGCAGCCGGTCGGTGTAGGTGAACTCGTCATCATCCGTGAGCTGCAGCACGTACGTCATCGCATCCCGGTAGCCCCGGAGGGCGAGTCGGGTCTCCTCGTCGGCGTCGAGAGGCTCCTCGCCGAGGTCCACGGCAGCGGCGTCGTCGAGGGCTGCGTCGTACCCCTCGATGCTGTTCGAGCCCTGGATCGCCCGGGCCATGGCGGCGCGGCGGAGCGAGCCGATCCACCGCCGCGGCTCGCGCACATGGCGCGCAAGGCGCAACTGGAGCGACGCGATCTCTTCGAGCACCTGTTGCTCGCGGTCGCTCGGCGGAGGTGTCGTGAAGATCATGACGGTTACGAGGTTCTCAACCTGCAGAATGTCGAATAATAACGAACATCGTCGGCGTTCGCGGCCACGTTGAGACCCTCCTGGACGTCGCTGCTTGGTTGCGCTCCTACCGGCGAACTGCCTGGGTGTCGTCGACGCTTTCCACCGCCGCCACGGCCGCATCCCAGGACTTCCTGATCCGCCGCAGGAGCGACGGGTACACGATCAGATGTCGGAAGGGCGCGATTGCCTGCATGTAGAGGCGGCTCTTCGCGCCGCGATGCTTGAGGAGGTTCATCGTAGGACCTCTGCGCGAGAACCCTCAACGTGTAGGAAAGCGACTTCGTCCTCCATTGGACGACCGCTACAGCGCGCGGCGAGGAACGTACCGGGTCCTCTACCGAATCGACCAGCAGCTTCGCCGTGTCACTGTGGTCGGTGTCTTCGCGCGAGCCGACGCATATCGAACCCCACTGAGTCGTCGCAGCGGGGCGACCTCGCCACTCGGGCCGCAGTGCAGTAGTTGCGCGCGCCTGATTGGGAGAGGTGCGCAACGGGTCGGAACTTCCCCAACAACTTTGCCGACGATCGGGCTCTCAAGCTGCCGTCCGGCCCGCTCGTAAGGGCCGAACTCGTGCGCCCGCCTGTCATTCGTTTGCGCCCGACCCAATTTCGACGTCCCTGGTTCCTGCGTTGTGAAGCGGGGCGGTTCGCTGACACGACAAAGACCGAGCACAGAATGCGACCTGGCCTTTTGTCCGTCTGAGAGCGTCGTTGGACCAACGGGGTGTCAGCCAACCGCCCAGCTTCATGCGCCTGGCGCGAAATCGACACGACCAAGAACCCGGAAGCGCACGGCGCGATATGCGGCTACTGCTCGTAGTACTCGATGCCGAGGTGGGTGATCTGGTCCTCACCCATCATCCAGCGCAATGTGTTCTTCAGTTTGGTCTGCTGGATGAACAGGTCGTGCTCGGGATACAGGCCCTCGGCCACTTGCGGGCTCTTGTAGTAGAAGCTCAGCCACTCCTGGATGCCGCCCATCCCGGCCCGCCTGGCGAGGTCGGAGAACAGCACGAGGTCGAGGGCGAGCGGAGCGGCGAGGATCGAGTCACGGCACAGGAAGTCGATCTTGAGCTGCATCGGGTAGCCGAGCCACCCGAAGATGTCGATGTTGTCCCAACCCTCCTTGTTGTCGCCACGCGGGGGGTAGTAGTTGATCCGGACCTTGTGATACATGTCGCCGTACAGCTCGGGGAAGCGTTCGGGTTCGAGGATGTGCTCCAGCACACCGAGCTTCGACTCCTCCTTGGTCTTGAACGATTCCGGATCGTCGAGCACCTCGCCGTCGCGGTTGCCGAGGATGTTCGTGGAGTACCAGCCGGCGATGCCGAGCATGCGGGCCTTGAACATCGGGCCGAGAACGGTCTTCAGGAGCGTCTGGCCGGTCTTGAAGTCCTTGCCGGAGATGGGCACCCGCTTCTCAGTAGCCAACTTCGTGAGACAGGGGATGTCGCAGCTCAGGTTCGGGGCGCCGTTGCAGAACGGGATGCCCTCGAGGATCGCGGCGTAGGCGTAGAGCATGGACGGAGCGATGGCGATGTCGTCGGCGTCGATGGCGGCTTCGAATGCCTCGATCGTCTCGTGCTGCGCACCCGGCTCGATGTAGATCTCGGTCGACGCGGCCCACAGCATCACAAGTCGCTCCGTCATGTTCTTCTCGGCGAAGTCGTGGATGTCCTGGCGGATCCCGTCAAGCATGCGGCGCTTGCTGCTCTTGTCCTTCACGTTCGGCGGGTCGAGGCGCTTCACGTAGTACGAATCGAAGGCGGCCGACATCGGCTGCACCGAGCGGAGCGCCTCACTGACCGACTCGAGGTGCCTGGTCTCCAGAACGCCGGCACGCGAAGCAGCGACGTAGGCATCGTCGGGGAACGGGTCCCAGGCGCCGAACACGATGTCATCGAGCGTGGAGAGCGGTACGAAGTCACGGATCAGCTTCACCCTGTTGTCGGTACGCTTGCCCAGCCGGATCGTGCCCATCTGCGTCAGCGACCCGATCGGGCTTCCGAGCCCCTTGCGGGCCAGTTCGACACCGGCAATGAGCGTGCTCGAGACGGCACCGAGGCCGACGATGAGGACGCCGAGTCGGCCGGTGGCGGGGGCAACGGTTGGCGAGGGCGTAGGCGTGGGCATTTGGCGAGGCTCCAGATCGGGGACGCGGTTTTGTGCTCGGGTGCGCGCATTCGTACCAGCGCGGCAGGCCCGGTGCGGGCCGGGGAACAGGGTAGTCCCCGGTCGCCCGGCCCTCGGTGGCTGGTCGTCTCGAGGGCGGGCTGTCGGGTCAACTACCCTTCGGGGACGACGGTGACACTCGGTACGGAGGCGCTTCGAGGTCCTGCTCGAACTCTGCATCGGCCGGCGCAGGACGCGATGAGACATCTTCGAAGTGTGGGGACCGCGCTCGCCGTGGCTGTTGGGCTCGCCTGCGCGCAGTGGACCCCGGTCGCAGCCCAGTCGACGTCGGTCGGACAGCCCATCACCGTCTCCGCGTCCGTCTCAGGGCCTGCAGGCAGTGGCGTCACGGCGATCCGAGTCTCGTTCCTGTGCAAAGACCTCGCTACTGCGCTCAGCCTGACGACCCGCACGATCGATGTGCCCATCGGCGGGACCGACCTGGCCTACTTCGAGGTGGTCAACGCCAACCCCACGGCCGTGCCTTCGGTGCCGGGAAGCTCGTGCCAGATCACGGCATCACTGCGCGGGGCCTCCGGCATCGGGACCGGACTCGTTTCGATCCTCGTCGGCGGCGTCGACCGCACCGGGACGCAGAGCATCGACTCGACCGGCGCGGCCATGGCCGTCTCGACGATCGTGAACGGCAACCTCACCTCCACATTCGTGCCGATCACGGCGTCCACTTCTGTAGCCGTGCTGGTCACGTACCCGGTGTTCGTCCTCCGGAAGGCAGTCGTCGGCACGGAGGCGATTGCCGGCGCCGAGTACGCAATGTCGGTCGAGTGCTTCGCCACGATGACCATCCCCTTCGTCGAAACGGTCGGGAACGCCGCTGGCTACAGACCCGGTGACCTCGTCGTCGCGGACAGGGGTTCAGTCGTCCTTACCGTGGCGGGTTCACCGGTGCGGGTCTTCGATGCACGTGCGACTGGAATCGTGGCACCCGACATCGTCGGGACCGCGGCGGCGCTCGTTGGACTGTTCCCCCCGAGCGGTGGGCGTTCGAATGGTGATCTGGTGACGCAGGCCATCTACGACGCGTTGCACCTGCCGGCCCGGCCGCTCTCGACCGAATTCACCCTTCGCAGGAACGGGACCCGGGCGATCTCCGCCGCCGATGTCCCTGGGCTGATCGGCGGCTCGTCGTGTCGGTTCAGCGAGACGGATGGCATCGGCGCATCGTTGATTTCCTCCTCCGCGGGCGGCTCGTTCGTACCAAGGGGCGCGTCGACGGTCTTCGTCTCGAACCTCGTCCCCATCGGGTCGACCGTGACGATCACGAACACCTTCCTTGGGCGCTTGCGCGTGGGCGTCGCAGTTGCCGGCGACCCCGGTTCACGCATTGCCACCTTCGGGGTTCGGGTCCGCTGCGAGCTCGCGGGGATCGACGACTCGTTCCTGCTCAAGGCCGGGCAGAGCAAGGTCTACGAGAACATCACAGCCGGGACGGTGTGCATCGTGGCCGAGACGAAGAGCGACGGTGCCAGCGTCACGGTGAACGACAACTCCGGCCCTGCCGTCAGTGACGGCACTGTGGTGATCCCGGTACAGGGAGCAGGATGTGGACCGGGTTCTCCGGCCATCACCGGCGCGGGATCGGCCGTGTCGCCGCCCGCCGACTCGTGTTTCGCCTCCGTGATGCTCACCAACACCTACGGTCCGTCCGCCGCGGTCTCGACCCCTCCGGCGCCGCCGGCCGGACCGATCGAGTCGACGTCGCTGTCGAACGCGCTACCGCTGCCGCCGCATCCACCGGTTCCGGCCGCCGCGACAGTCGAATCGCCGCCGGTGACGCCAGCGCCTGCAACAGCGGTGACGGCGACACCTGCGTTTACCGGCTGATCATCGTTGGCTGACGCTCAGCGACCCTGCGTGATGTAGTCCTGCAGCGCTTGGGACTCGTCCTGAATCTCGCTCACGCGGCGTTTGACGACGTCGCCGATGCTGACGATCCCGACGAGCGATGTGCCGTCGACCACGGGGAGGTGGCGGATCCGGCGCTCGGTCATAGCTGCCATGAGCTGTTCCATGGTGTCTCCGGGAGCGCAGCGGACCACGTCGGCGGTCATCACCCCGGAGACCGGACCATCGAGGGCACTCGGCCCATGATCGGCGACCGCGGACACGACGTCGCGCTCGCTCAGGATCCCGACCACGCCGCCCGCCTCGTCCGTGACGACCAGCGCCCCGATCCGGTGGAAGCGCAACAGCTTGGCCGCGTCGAGCAGCGTGGAGTCGGGAGCGGCCGTGACGACCGCAGTCCCTTTCGTTCGGAGAACTGCCTCGACATGCATCGAACCTCCTCGGGCGCATCGACACGAGCGGTCGAGCGCTCTCGGCATCGTACGACGATCAGCCCTCGCGATGCTCGGTCGGCTCGGTCGCGGCGCAGTCAGCCCGCGAACCGGTGCGCCTCGGCTGCGGCCACGACCGCCGGCCAGGCGGACTCCGGGACGGCGTCCATCAACCGGTTGCCGTCGTCGAGCCAGGTGATGCGCACGCCTGGCAGCGACGCCAGAGCATCGGACGGGATCATGAGCTCCCCTGCATCGCTGGCCAGGTTGCCGTTCTCGACCAGCAGCCGGTCGGTCGGCGGCAGCACATAACGAAGCAGCGGCCCGATGACGGCAACGCTGAACCCGACGCCACGATTGTCGGTGACCTCCATGGCGGCCGCCCGATCGTGCGGTCCAGTCACCCACTGCACCCGCCCGAGCACGGCGAGAAGGCGACGTCCCTGCTCGGTGTCATCAGCGTTGTCTGCGGTCAGCTCGGCCATCACCCGCGGCCCGATGTGAGCCGCGCGCACGGGACCCTGCGCCCGCGCCACCCGGCTCTCGGCAAGTACCCGCAGTGCCCGCACGGCCGTGGCGGCGCGCTCACCCTGCCACTCTCGATTGCAAAACGCGCGTAGTTCATCGAGGGTGACCGGCTCGCCCCCGTCGACCTCGACCAGCACCGTGTCGGCCTGCTCCATGGCCATCTCGACGACATCGAGTGCGAGAGCCCAGTCAGCCGGCGAGGCGGTGAAGGGCACGTGCACATCGAGCGTCATTGCCTCCGACACCACGATCGTGACCACAACCGTGGATGATCCGTGCACATACAGATGGACCGGCCCGGAGGTGAGATCGGGATCGTCCTCGATCCAATCGACATCCGCGACATCGGGCTCGAGGTCGAGCGCGTCGGGGATCTCGTCGATCGGGATGGAAAAGGTGACGCTCATCGCGCAATTCACCGTAGTGAGTCGGACAGTTTCGCGGTTGGGGTCGCAGCTGCCGGATCCCCCGGCCATGGATGCCTCGGGTAGCGACCGCGCAGCTCGGCCCGCACGGCGGCGTAGCCATTGATCCAGAAGGACGCAAGGTCGGAGGTGACTGCCGCCGGCCGGCCGGCGGGGGACAGCAGCCGGATCCGGATACGAACGCGGTCGCCGGCGATGCGTGGCCCGCGCGCCGTGCCGAAGAACTCCTGCAGCTTCGCCTCGATGGTCGGACCGCCGTCGTCGAGATAGTCGACCGCGACGAGGCGGCCGGACGGTATCGAGACGCTCGCAGGTGCGTCCGTAGCGAGCCGATGCCGTTGGGCCCGAGGCAGCGACGCGACGAGCACTTCGGCGAGGTCGACTCCGGCGAGCGGGTCTTCGGTGGAGCCGCCGAGCAGGGCCGGGACGAGCCAGTCAGCGGCCGAGCCCACCAGCCCCTCGACCGACCAATCCGGCCATTCGGTCGCCGTCGTGGCGACATTTTCGCGGTCAACGGAATGGAGCAGTGCCACCCGCGCCCGGGCCGTCGCAATCAGAGGCGCGCGCAACATCTCGGCCAGGTCGATCGAAGCGAGTGTCGCAGCGATGCGATCGGCGTCGTCGGGCTCATCGCTGCGCCGCGCGACGACGGCCTGGCCGAGGAGCGTCTCCACCAGGACCTCGACGCGGCCGTTCGGTCGGCGGGTCGCGATCCGACGCTCGGTCGAGGGCAGCCCGAGCGTTCGCAGCTCGTCCAGTGTGACGGGTGCGGACCGGAAGATCCGTCCGGTCCGACGGTCGCCGTCAAGATCGAGCGCCACGACGAGCGGATGGCCGCGATTGGGGTCGTCATCCGGCAGCGTCGCGGTGATCCCGGAGACGAGTTTGTAGCGGCCCGGGTCGTCCCCGATGCGGGCCGCGATCCGTTCGGGGAACGCGTGGGCGGCCAGCCGGCCATCCGACAGCGGAGCCGTGAGCGCACTGCTACGAGGCGCAGCACGCAGAAGCCGACGCAACCGATCCTGCGACGACGCGCCGCCACCCAATTCGGCGGCGAGCGCGATCGCCCGGGTGATCGTGTCCGGATCGCCGGAGTCGACGGCGTCGAGCAGCAAGGAACCGAGTCTCGCGGGGAGCGGCATCGCCGCGAGTCGGCGTCCCCGGTCGGTCAGCCGGCGGTCGTCATCGAGCGCGCCGAGACGACGCAGCACCTCGACGCCGGCCTCCCAATGGGCAGCAGGCGGCGCGTCGAGCCACGTCAGCGTCGCCGGATCCGTGGTGCCCCACAAGGCGATCTGCAGAACGGTGTCGGTCAGGTCGGCGTCCGTGATCTCGGGTACATCGCTCTCGGCCGAACGGCCGAACTCGGCGGCCGACCACATGCGCAGCACGGTGCCCGGTGCCTCACGCCCAGCCCGACCGGCGCGCTGGACGGCGGTCGACCGACTGACCCGTTCGGTCACCAGCCGGGTCGCGCCCGCCTCGGCCACGAAGGACGCACGCCGGGCCAGGCCGCTGTCGATCACGGTGCGCACACCGGTGATGGTGAGGCTGGTCTGCGCCACGGACGTTGCCAGCACAACCTTGGTACGGCCCTGTGGGTCGGGCGACAATGCCGCACGGGCGGCAGTCGGTTCGGTTGTTCCGGTGAGCGCGTGCACGACCACCCGCCCCGGCAGTGGCCTGCGACTGAACTGGCGTTCGACGGCTCGGATCTCTCGGGCCCCGGGGAGGAAGACGAGGACGTCGCCGGCTGCCCTCCCGACAGTCTCGTGGAGCAAGGACGCGATGGCGACCCCGACCTCGGCGGCTGCGGCGGGTCGGTACGTCACCTCGACCGGGAACGTCCGTGCGGTCGTCGTGATGATTGGTGCATTCAGTAGGCGCGCGTACCGTTCTCCTTCGAGGGTGGCTGACATCACGACGATGTGGAGGTCGGGGCGAAGGACGGTCCGGGCGTCGAGGGCCAGTGTCAGCGAGAGATCGATGTCGAGGCTGCGTTCGTGCACCTCGTCGAACAGCACCGCGGAGACGCCGGACAGGCCGGGGTCGTGCTGGAGCATTCGCACGAAGACACCTTCGGTGACGACCTCGATGCGGGTCGCGGCACCGACTCGGGTCTCGTCGCGCATGCGGTAGCCGACGGTCTCGCCGACGCGCTCGCCGAGCGTTTCCGCCATGCGGGTGGCGGCCGCTCGGGTGGCGACGCGACGCGGCTCGGTGACGATGATCCGTTCGGCGAGCTTGCGATGCAGCAGGAGTGGAAGCCGCGTGGTCTTGCCACTACCCGGTGGCGCGATGACGATGCATGCACCCGACGAAGCCAGGGCGGCGTCGACGTCGGCCACGATGCCGTCCACCGGGAACCGCGCCGGGTCCGGCTGAACGGGCATGCGGCGACGGAGGGAGCTCAGCGCCCGAGGCGCTCTCGGGCCAGGGCGCGGAGCGTGGCGTAGTCGACCTTGCCTGATGGGGCCCGGTTGATCGAGTCGACCACGACGACGTCCTTCGGCGTTTTGTAACCGGCGAGGTGGGACCGGACATGGTCGATGACCGACGTCGCGTCGACATCGACGACGCCATCGGGGGCCTCGACGATGGCGCACACGGTTTCGCCGAAGCGCGGGTCAGGGATTCCTACGCAGACGGCGTCACGGACCTGGGGGTGCCGTTTGAGGACCTCCTCGACCTCTTCGACGAACACTTTCTCGCCTGCGGTGTTGATGCACACCGATCCGCGTCCGAGGAGGCGCATCGTGCCGTCGAGCTCGACGGTGGCGAAGTCGCCGGGCACCGACCAGCGCTTGCCGTCAATGGTGCGGAACGTCTCGGCCGTCTTCTTCTCATCCTTGTAGTAGCCGTCCGGCATGGGGCCGCCGAAGGCAGCGCGGCCGATGTCGCCCGAACCGGGGCGCACGAAGGTGTCGTCGTCGGCGATCACCTGCGCCAGTTCGCCGACGAGGAATGTCGCCGTCTCGGCCACGTTCGCCTTGGTCGAGACGGACCGGCCCATCCCGGCCGCTTCGGTGGAGCCGAACACGTCGAGCAGCACCACGTCGTCGTGCAGGTGGACGAGCATTCCGGCCTTCACCTCGTGGCTCCACATCACGCCGGCCGAGTAGACCACCCGGAGCGTGTCGAGCTTCCAGCGGCCGGGGTTGGCGTCGAGTTCGGCCAGCAGCGGCCGTGCGAACGCATCGCCGACGATGGTCATCCACGTCACGCCAAGGCGGTCGACCTCGTCCCAAAGATGGGCGGCGTCGAAGCGCACGTTGTCGAGGAGCACGATCGTGGCGCCGAGCGACAACATCCCGTACGCGTTGCCGAGCGCAGTTGCGTGCATGAGCGGGCAGGCCTCGAGGACGACCGGTTGCTCGGTGCGGCGTTGTACCGCGGACCCGAGGTCGTCGAGCGACTCGATCGGCGCGATACCGAGGACGGCGTTGCCTCCGTGGCCCATCACCCGGAACAGCTCGGCATGCGACCACATCACGCCCTTGGGCATGCCCGTTGTACCGCCGGTGTAGGTCATGATCACGTCGGTGCCGGCGCGCGGCCAGCCGATCGCCGGGGGCACGTCCGCACCGGCTCCGACCACCGACTCGTACGGAACGGCCCAGTCCGGTGGGCGTGCGCCGACGGCGTACCACCGACGCACGCCGTTCATACGTTCGCGTACCTTCTCGGCGACATCGGCGAACGCAGTGTCGAACACGACCGCCTCAGCGTCAGCGTTCTCGAACAGGTAGGTGATCTCCTCGACCCCGTACCGGTAGTTCGTGTTGACCGGCCACATGGCTGCCTTCGTCGCGGCGAAGTACGTCTCGAGGTACTCGGGCGAGTTGTAAAGGTACGCCGCCACCTTCGAGCGGTGGCCGAGCCCGACCTCGAGCAGGTCGGCGGCCAGTGCGTTCGCCCGCCGGTCGAACTCGCGCCAGGTCACTGCGTGGCCGCCGTGCACGACGGCGGGCCGATCCGGAATGGCCGCGGCAACGGTCTCGAACACGTCAGCGAATTGGAATTCCCCCATCTACCGACCGTACCTGAACTTGGCCCGACGGGCCTCGCGGCGCTATGGCTTCGGGTAGCTCCGACCAAGGCCGGCGGAGGCATCGGTCTGCACGCCGTACGGCGGGATCGGGTACCGCAGCCCATTGCGGTCGAGCGCATCCAGCCCGTCGAGCGCGGTTGGCAGGAACTTCGGCGGCATCGCCATCAGCAGCTCGTCCTCCATAACGCCCCCGTAGCGGCGTTCTGCGAAGCACGGTATCGACAAGCTGGGCTCACCGGTCGACAGTGCGCGGCCCCACGAGTCGGCACACGCCGACTCGCCGACGCAACCCCACTCCAACTTCTTGTAGCCGCTCCACTGCAGCCCGTTGATGAGCAGGATCATCTGCGCCGGCGTGGCGTAGATCATCACGATGTCGGGTGGGTCCAGCCGACCGCTGGTCAGCGGCGACACGGCCATCGCCTCGTACCGGCCGAACGGCACGCAGTCCATCGCCTCCTGGTGCGCGGCCGAGTCCTCGATGGTCGAGAACCACACGCCGTTCATGGCCTTGCCGCTCAGCCAGCCGTCGCTGCGGGGCGTGAGGCCGATCACTGTGCTGCACTGCGGGCCGACGAGGTCGTCGGCGGTGATGCCCACGGTCCATCCGAGCCGGCACGCCTGTCCGACGATCTGGTCGGTGGTGTGGATGGCAGAAGGGCGGCGGATCTTCGGGATCGCCTCCATCTCCGCGACCGTGGTGAACATCTTCATGCCGATCGGCGTGGTTCGTATGCGCAGATACTTGTTGAGACGGTCGACGAGGGTCGACCATTCGTACTGACCGGGCGCGCTGGGGGAAGGCCCGATGCCTACCGGGGTGGAGGTATCGGTGCTCATGCCGCGGTGAGGGCTGCGGCCCGCGTCAGCTCCGGCACGTCGATGCCGTAGAGCTCAGCGGTGTTCTCGAGCAGGATCGCCCGCCGCTGTTCGTCGGTGAGGTTCGCCGTGTGCTCGACGAGGAGCTCCTGCGACCACGGCCACGTGGAGTCCGAGTGGGGGAAGTCGTTCGCCCAGAGCAGGTGCTTCCAGTTCATCGCGTCGGCGAAGCGGAACGCCGTCCAGTCGTCCTGGAACGTCGTGTAGATGTTCTGCGAGTAGTACTCGCTGGGCTTCTTCGATAGCTGCGTACCGGTGAGCCAGTAGCGGTGGCGGTCGTAGGCATGGTCCATCCGGTACATGAAGTGGGGCACCCAGCCGGCGTCTGCCTCGACGCAGACGACCTTCAGATCCGGGTTGCGCTCGAACACGCCGCCGAAGATCAGCATGCCCATGATGTCCTGACAGCCCCGCACGATCGACAGGAACGTGTTGAGCCGCGGCCCGCGCGTGCGCTCCGACTTGGTCGTGAGGATGTGCCACGACAGCGGCAGCCCGAGGTCGATGGCCTCACGGTAGAACGCGTCGTAGACCGGCGAGTCGTAGTCCTCGACGCCCGGCTCGCCCGGCATCATGACCCCCCGCAGGCCCGCGGCCTTGATGGCATGCAGATCGGCGATGCCCTCGTCGGGCGTACGCATCGCCGTCTGTCCGCAACCGAGCAACCGGACCGGATCGGCCGAGCAGTACTCGCTGATCCAGCGGTTGTAGGCATCGAAGCAGGCCTTCTTGTAGTCGAGGTCGCTGAGGTTGCACAGCACCATGCCGACGGTCGGATAGATGATCTCCGCAGCGACACCGTCACGAACCTGGTCCCCTATGCGCGCAGATGGATCCCATCCGCCCCGGTGGAGCTCCCCGAAGCGCACGCCCTTCGTGGTGAGCTGTTCTGCAGGTTTGCCGGCTGCAGCCACGAGGCCCATGGCGATCGTCTTGGCCATGCCGTCGACGACGAACTCGTCGCCACCGTTGCGATCGACGATCTTCGGCGCGCGGTCGCGGAAGGCCGGGTCGATGTAGTCGACGTAGCAGTTCGGCGGCTCGGTGATGTGGCTGTCGGCAGAGATGATCGGGTACCCCCAGCCTGCGGTGCCGCTCGTGGGGTCGGCGGGCGTCTCGATGGATGCGGGCGTGTTCATGGTGTGGTCCTTTCAGGCCTGGCTGCGGACGAGGCGACCGGGGAGTGCGCCGGTGTGCTTGCCGCTGGCGTAGGTCTCGACGCCGTTGACGAAGGTGTGCAGGTAGCCGTCGGCGCGCTGCACGAGGCGGCGGCCACCGGCAGGGAGGTCGTACTGGATGGACGGTGGACGCAACGTGAGGTTGTCGAAGTCGATCACGTTGATGTCTGCGCGCATACCTTCGCGGATAACGCCGCGGTCGGCGAGGCCGACGGTGCGGGCCGTGGCACTGGTCATGCGCTCGATGATGAACGGAAGTGCGAGGCCCTCACCGCGGCTGCGGTCACGGCCCCAGTGCGTGAGCATGGTGGTGGGGAAGCTGGCATCGCAGATGGTGCCCACGTGAGCGCCGCCGTCGGCCAGTCCAACGACCGTGTTGGGATGCGTGAGGAGGGTACGGGCGCCGTCGAGGTTGTTGCCGACGTAGTTGAGGAACGGGACGTACAACAGCGCATGGCCGCCGTCTTCGAGAAGGAGATCGTATGCGAGGTCGTCCGCGTCACGACCGGCGCGAGCGGCGATCGCAGCGATGCTCTGGTCGGGCGACGGCTCGTAGTTCGGCGGGTCGCCGAGTAGGAACATGCGCTCGAACCGCGGCGCGGCGGCGCCGCGCCCGGCCTCCGGGTTGTCCGAAAGTATGCGCGCCTTGGTGTCAGGATCGCGGAGGCGGGCGACACGCTCCGCCAACGGCAGGTCCTCCAGCGAGCGGGCGGTCGGGCTGCGCTTGAACGGGTTCAACGTGAGCTCGAGGCCCAGCATGATTCCGATGGCCCTGGCCGGCACTTGTCCGGTCATGTGCAGCCCATCGGCATTTGCCTGCTCCAGCAGTTTCAGCAGCCGGGCCGGCGTGTCGGGGCGGCCGTCGGCCTGGGCGATCGAAACCGACAGCGGGCGGCCGGACGCCTCGACCATCGCCCGCAACGTGTCGAACTCGTGGTCGAGATCGTCGAAGTCGCTCACCACTTCGAGCACGCCTTTGCCGGTCGCTCCCATCGCTGCGGCGATGCCGATGAGCTCCTCAGCTTCGGCAGTCAGGCTCGGGGTGTAGGCACCCTTGATCGTGCGGTGGTTCTTCGTGCGCGATGTGGTGAAGCCGAACGCTCCGGCGCGCACACCGGCGGCGACCGCCTCGCCCATGCGGATGATGTCCTCTGGCGTTGCCACTTCACGATCGGCGCCACGTTGGCCCATCACATAGAGGCGGACTGCGCCGTGCGGCACCTGCGCGCCGACGTCGATGTCGAAGTTGCGGTCGATGGCGTCGAGGTAGTCGGCGAAGGACTCCCAACCCCACGGGATGCCTTCGTGGAGCGCAGTTCCGGGGATGTCCTCGACGCCCTCCATCAGCTCGATGAGCGCGTTGTGGTCGGACTCACGCACGGGGGCGAAGCCGACGCCGCAGTTGCCCATGATCGTGGTGGTGACGCCGTGCCAGGACGACGGGCTGAGCTGTGTGTCCCAAGCGACCTGGCCGTCGTAGTGGGCGTGGATGTCGACGAAGCCGGGCGTGACGATGGCGCCGTCGGCGTCGATCGTGCGGGCGGCGGGGCCGTCGAGTTTGTCGCCCACCGCGACGATTCGCCCATCAGCGATGGCGACGTCGGTGGTCCGGGCGGGTGCACCGGTGCCGTCGAGCACCGAACCTCCCCGGATGAGCAGGTCATAGCGGTCGGTCATTCGTCCACCCCCGTGAAGCGCGCTGCCGAATGGAGATCGGCGCGCAGGAAGCGCCAGTATTCCCCGGTTCGCCGGGTAGCGCGCAAGTCGCGTGTTCTGCGGGGTGGAGGGGAGGATCCGATGGGCACCGATGACGAGACGCCGGGCTGGGCCGCGCCGGAGGAGCCGGGCACGTTCATCCCGCCGAGCTGGCAGGCCCCGGGGACGCAGCAACCCGAGGCGCGGCCGGGCACGGGCTCGCTCGGTTCGATCGTCGCGGGCGTGGCCGGCCGGACGCCGAAGAAGAAGCGCGGCTGCCTGCGCAAGATCATGATCGCGATCGCCGTCTTCATCGTGCTGTTCACCGCACTCGGCATCTGGGTTTTCAAATCGACCGCCGGCGCCGAAAAAGAGGCGCACGCGTTCGTGAACGAGGTCGTCGCCGGCGAAGCGGACGCGGCCTACGCCCGCACAGCCGGCTCGTTCCGCGAGAAGTTCTCGAAGCTCGATTTCACCACCGGGGTCGAAAGCAACCATGCGGAGTTCGGCGATGCGAAGATCTCGAACGTCGGCCGCTTCATCTCCTCGAAGACCGGCTGCCCGTCGCGGGCGGTCATGACGTATCGGCTCGTGAGCGGCGCTACGAACAGCTCGAAAAGTCCCTCGACAAGCTACGCGCGCATTGTTCTTCAGAAGGTCGCCGGCGCTTGGAAGGTGATCGACCCGTCGTTCACGGCGAGCGAACCGAGCACGGATCTTGCGGACGGCGAAGGCTGCTGAATGACCTTCGCGCGGCGGGTTGTCGTCCGCGGTCAGGTCGTCGCCCGCGGCCCGATCGACGACCGCGAGCGCACGTCCATCGCCGCGTTCATCGCCCATTTCGACGAGCTTGTGTCGCCATTCGAGGAAGACGCAGACGCCGTGCATGTCACCGGTTCGGCGCTGATCGTCGGGGAGCGCGGCATCGTGCTGCACCGCCACAAGCGCCTCGGCATCTGGCTCCAACCCGGCGGCCATGTGGACCCCGGCGAGACGCCTTGGGACGCGGCACTGCGCGAGGCACGGGAGGAGACAGGGTTGCCGGTGTTCTGGCCAGCCGGCACCGGTACCCCGACCGTCGCCCACGTCGATGTCCACCCGGGTCCGCGTGGGCACACCCATCTCGACCTCCGCTACCTGCTGCACACCGAGCCGGTCGATCCGAGCCCGCCCGAGGGCGAGAGCCCGGATGTCGGGTGGTTCTCGTGGGCGGTTGCGCTCGAGCGGGCCGACGACGGGCTGGCCGGGATCATTCGCTCCCTGCAGGCCGGCCGACCCATCGTGCGGCGGGCCGTCGCCGATGATGCGCGCCACGCCGCCCGTGTGTTCCTCCGTTCCCGCCGCTTCGCGACCCCCACCATCCCTGAGGTGCACGACCTGGACGACGTGACGGGATGGATCGGTGGTCGGATCGCGGCCGACGAGGTGTGGGTGGCTGACCTCGACGGCGTCGTCGTGGCCGAGATGATCCTCGGCTCCACATCGGTGGATGGCCCCGGCGTCGGCCTACGCTGGCTCGACCACCTGTACCTCGATCCTGCGTGGATGGGCCGCGGCCTTGGCGACAGCCTGCTCGCGCTCGCTCGTGACCGCGCACCCGACGGCCTGCAGCTGTGGACACACGAGGTGAACCGGGGCGCGCAGCGGTTCTACGAGCGGCACGGGTTTGAGGGTGTCGAGCGCACGGACGGGTCCGGCAACGAGGAGCGCATGCCCGACATCCGCTACGTCTGGCGGCCCTGACCGCCGGCTCGGCCACGTCGGTTCCCCGAAGTCAGGTTGAAAGCGCCGATCAGGTTGGGCCAGTGAGCGGGGCACCGAGACGTTCGGAACATTTGCCCGACCACAGCGGGCAAGCCCTCCGAAGGTCGCGGCTCCAGCCGCCTGCCCGTGCTGATCAGTCGATCAGTGCGGCGTACACCAGCTTGCGCAGCTGGGCCCGGATCGGCCACGTGCTCGACGGCAGCAATTGCGTAAGGAAATGCGCGGTGATGCCCTCCTTGCGGTCGACCCAGAACGCTGTGCTGGCTGCGCCACCCCAGGCCATCTCGCCTTTCGA
>JAYUDQ010000678.1:0-3493 GCA_043739745.1 Acidimicrobiia bacterium
AGCGGCTGCGGTCGTCGGCCGGCCTTCGCCTCGGGTGGTCGCTCTCATCGCGAACGTGGCGTCGCTCGAACACGACGTCGCGCAGCCCGAACTGCGCTCAGGTGCCGACGGGCTTCCGGAGAACTGGCGGGAACTGCTGATGGTCAACAACGTCGCGACCGTGTGATCACGAATCGACACGTCGATCGCTGACCGTGACGGGGATTGCACCCGCGAGGACGCTGAATGCGCGCTCGATGGCATCCGCCGCCGGACCTTTGGCGCCCTGGGCCGCCCACTCGATCAGCGCGACCTTTGCTATTCCGACCCCGGCGACACCGACGATCTGCGCAGTCAGCGGATCGACCCGGCGGGCGATCAGAGCCTCCGCGGCGGCGTCCTCCCAGACCTTGCGGAACGCGCTGTCGGCGGCCCGCAGTGCTGGTTCGTTCCGCTGCAGCAACAGTCCCTGAATAATCTGGGCGCGCACGGCTGGGATCTTGTCGAGCGTCCCGAAAATGGCCATACATGTCTCGCGGATCAGTGCCAACGGGCCCTCGTCGGGTGGTCGGCTTCCGACGATCCGGCGGATCTGCTCGCCGAGCTCGTCCTGCAGGAAGACAACGCACTCCTCTTTCGTCGAGAAGTAGTTGAAGAACGTTCGCGGCGCGATCCGCGCCCGCTTTGCGATCTGCTCGACGGTGGTGTTGCTGAAGCCCTGTTCGACGAACAGGTCGAGCGCAGCGGCCCGGATGACCATCCGCCGTCGACGTTTCTTCTGCTCACGGAGGCCCGAGCGGGCTGCCTCGTCGAGGCGCTCGCGCTGCGGGGACCCTGACATTTCAGTCAGTGTACGGAGTGCACATTCCGCGGCCAAAGGCGTGAGTGCGGCAATGTCCGAACGGGCGAGGCAAGATGCCCCGATGGGAACGAATGCGGAACGGCCGGCTCTTGCCGACCTGCGCCAGAACTATGCGCGCGGAGCACTTGTCGAGGGCGACGTTGATGCCGATCCGATCCTCCAGTTCCGTCGCTGGTTCGACGAAGCATTCGCTGCGCACCAACCGGGTTTCGATGAGCCGCACGCCATGACCCTGGCCACGGCCGATGCGTCGGGCGCTCCGTCGGCGCGGACGGTGCTTCTGAAAGGTTGCGACGAACGCGGATTCGGCTGGTTCACGAACTATGAGAGCCGCAAGGGGCGGGAGTTGGCGGTCAACCCCCGTGCCGCACTCAACTTCCGATGGGGTTCGCTGGAGCGCCAGGTGAGCGTGGTCGGCGACGTCGAGCGCATGGGTGACGTCGAGAGTGACGAGTACTTCGACTCCCGACCGCGGGCCAGCCGTATCGGTGCGATCGTAAGTGCGCAGAGCACCGTGATCGGGTCCCGTGCGGAGATGGAGGTATCGGCTGCACGTCTCGATGCCGGCCCTCCTGACGCGATCGTCCGACCGTCGAATTGGGGAGGGTTCCGCCTCGTCCCCCGCACGATCGAGTTCTGGCAGGGGCGCCCCAACAGGTTGCATGATCGGCTTCGCTACCGGCGCGACGCGCCTGGCGCCGAGTGGGTGATCGAGCGCCTCGCACCCTGAGGTCGGGCATTGTCGTCCCCTGCCGGGAGATGCGCCGCGTCGTTGTAGCGGACCATGCGCCAGCGGTGGACCGGTGAAGCATCGAGGGGCGTGAACGTGTTGCGCCGCCACTCGGTGATGGACGTGTTCGTCGTCTCGAAGTCGATCGGCGATTGCACGTGGGGGTTGAGGCCGAAGAAGTGGAAAACGGACGAATCGACCACGCCACCATGGGCGACCAGGAGCACCGTTTGCCCGACATGATCTGCGCACACACGATCGATCGCCTTCGACACGCGGATGGCGAACTCACTCCACGCTTCCGCTCCGGGTGCGAACGCGACGTTCGGGTCCCAGCCCTCGCTGCTGCCGAAGAACGCCGAGTACTGGTCCCAGGTCATCCCCTCGGCTTCACCGGGCCGGACCTCTTCGAGCTCGGCATCGAGACGCAGCTCGCAGCCGATCGCCACGGCGATGTGATCTGCAGTCTGGCGAGCTCTCCGGATCGGGCTCACCACGGTCACGTCGGGGTGGAAATCCTCACGTCTGAGGCGTTCCGCGAGCGCCGCCGCCTGACGGTGCCCGAGGGGCGACAGGCCTCGGCACGTGGCCACCCTCTCGATGGTGCGTTCGACGTTGCAGACGGCCTGACCGTGGCGGACGATGAGCAGGCGGGTCACGAACGGCGGGCCGGTGCGATGGTCACCCCGCGGTGACTGTCGCGGCCGGTCCCCGCATCGCGTCGGCTGCCATGCCCCTGCTCGGGTTGCTCAGGTCGCTCGGGGCGAGATCGCCCGCGCTCAGGTCGATCGTCTTCGTCTCGAGCGCCTTCACCACCGCGGCCACGATCCCGGCTGCGTCGAGCCCGAGCTCGGCCAGGATCTGGTTCGGTTTGCCTTGCGGGATGAAGCGGATCGGGGTACCGAGCACGATCGTCGGTGCCGCGGCCAGTCCCCGGGCAAGTCGGGCCTCGGTGAGCAGGTCGGCGATGGCTGAGCCGACACCGCCCTCGCGGATGCCATCCTCCACCGTGACGACCAGGCGGTGTGACGCAGCGTCGTCGATCATCGTCGGATCGAGCGGTTTCACCACACGCGGGTCCCACACCGTGACCGTCAGGCCATGGTCGTCGCGCAGCGTCGCTGCGGCTTGTTCGGCCGCCTCCAGAAGTCGGCCGACGCCGATGAGGCACACCGTGGCACCAGCGGGCACCGATGAAACAGTGTGAGGCGACCCAGCGAGGAGCTTGCGGGCCGAGAGGCCGTGGCCGACCTGGTCGGGACCCACCTGGCGGGCCGCGCCACGCGCATAGCGGACGGCGCTCGGACCGTCGGTGATCTCGAATGCGGTTCGGAGCTGGACATCGAGCTCCTGGGCGCTGGATGGAGCGAACACCGTCATGCCAGGAATTTTGGTCAGCAGGGCCATGTCGAGCACGCCATGGTGCGATGCGCCGTCGTCGCCGGTGATACCGGCCCGGTCTATGGCGAACACGACCGGCTGCTGGTGCAGGCCGACGTCGAGGTTGGCCTGGTCAAAAGCCCGGGTGAGGAACGTCGAGTAGAGAGCGACAAGCGGCCGCAGACCCCCCATGGCCATGCCGGTGGCAAGCGTGACGGCGTGCTGCTCGGCGATGCCGACGTCATGGAAACGGTCCGGGTATGCGGACTGGAACGCGAGCAGACCGGTCGGTCCGGGCATCGCCGCGGTGATTGCATGCAGTTCGCTGCGCTCGGACGCAAGGGCCAGGATCGAATCGGTGAAGGCGTTCGTCCAGGTGGGCGCGGCATTGGCTGCGACCGGCCCGGTGAGCGGATCGAAGACCGGCACGTCGTGAAGGTTCTTCTCCTCGTCGTCCTCGGCGAAGGAGTAGCCCTTGCCCTTCTGGGTGAGGACGTGCACGACGATGGCGCCGTCGTACTCGCTGGCGTTTCGCAACGCCT
>JAYUDQ010000679.1:0-3493 GCA_043739745.1 Acidimicrobiia bacterium
GCACCTGTTCTTCGCGGATGGCAGCGACGTCACCAACCCCGGCCTCGACGTGCACTGGCAAGGCGACTGGGCCAAGGGCTTCCCGGTCATCGACCGAGACGAGCCCGACATCGATGCAGCGCTGTTTCGCACCCACACGCTCGGGGGTGACGCAAGCGATCGCCGGCGACCTGCACCGGGCACTACTGCTGCGCCGGAATCACCGCTTCGGCGGCCGTCTTGAAGCCGTGGTTCTCCAGCGCGATGGCCTTGCTGATCGGACGCCTGATCAGTCGACCGACAATGGGAGCCAACGCGCCCTCGATATCGATGATGAGCGTGTTGCTGGTGCCCGTGGCACCCGACTCGAGGACATGACTAGCTGTCATCTCGGTGCCGAACACGCGCGCCGACCACGCGAACCGTGTCGGGGCCTCCACCGCCGACACCGTCCAGATCTTCGAGCGCTGCCCCGGCTGCTTGACGCGCACCGCGCTGCCCGGGCGCAATGGCCCTTCCTGCACACACTGCACGCTGGTGATGGTGGTGGGCGACAACTGTGGCCACGACTCGACATCGAGCGTGTGCGCCCACACCCGCTCGATGGAAGCGTTGATGGTTTCGGTGTGCTGGATCCTCATGACTCCTGAATGTACCAAATGGTTCACTTCGTTCGCTAGTCTGCCCCGATGAGCGACGCGCGCAGCAGACTCCTCGAACGGATCGTCGCCGAAGTAGGGGCCAACGGGCTCGGCGATCGCAGCCTGCGTGACCTGGCGGTCGCAGTCGGCTCCAGCCATCGGATGTTGCACTACCACTTCGGGTCGCGTGCCGGATTGGTGACCGCACTGGTGGAGCTGGTGGAAGCGTCGCAACGAGCGCTGCTCGATCAACTGGCAAGCCAGACGGACGACCCTGCCGACTTGGTGCTGGCGTTGTGGGCGCGAGTGTCGTCACCGGAGATGCGTCCGTTCGTGCGTCTGTTCTTCGAGTGCGTCGGCGCCACAGGCGGGCAAGGTCTCACTGACCCGTGGTTGGAGGTGGGGCCGGGCGTAGCAACCAAGCTCGGAATAGTGGTGGACGCGACCGAGCTACGGCTGGGGGTAGCGCTCACCCGCGGGCTGCTCATCGACGTCCTCGCCACCGGCGACACCGGGCCCGCCACCGACGCGATGCGGCGCTACATCGCGATGTGGAACCCCTAGGTGACCGCTGAAGTAAGGGACTGTCAATCGGGCGGATCGGCGCGCTCGCCGCGCTCTACCCCGCCGTAGGGGGCCTCGGCCAGCTCTACACCGGCGGGCTCTCCGACCGCATCGGCCGCAAACCGCTGATCGTCGGCGGCATGCTCACCCAAGCCGTCGCGATCGCCTGGATCGCCGCCACCGGCAGCTTCACCGCATGGGCGCTCGGTGCAATGGTGCTCGGCGCCGGCACCGCAATGGTCTACCCGACCCTGCTCGCAGCGATCGGCGACGTCGCCCACCCGTCATGGCGGGCACGATCCGTCGGGATCTATCGACTGTGGCGAGACGGCGGCTTCGCGATCGGCGCGCTCCTCGCCGGCATCCTCGCTGACCTGATCTCCATCCCCGCCGCCATCTACGCCGTCGCCGCACTCACCGCGATCTCCGGTGTGGTGGTCGCCGTCCGAATGTACGAGACCCATCCGAGATGAAGGACGATGGGGACGACCGGCACTCGATCGAGGAGATCCTCGCCGAGGCTCGGGCGAAACTCGATCGTGTCGATCCGGCTCACCTTGCCGGCGAACACGCCAGCGGCGCGCTGATCGTCGACATCCGCCCTGCCGAGCAACGATCACGAGACGGTGCGCTTCCGTGGGCGGTCGTCATCGATCGCAACGTTCTGGAGTGGCGACTCGATCCAGCCTGCCCGCACCACATCGCGGACGCTTCGGACTACGACACGCGGATCGTGATCGTCTGCAACGAGGGGCACCAATCGAGCCTTGCCGCGGCGCAACTTCGCGCCATCGGGCTGCTTCGAGCCACCGACCTCATCGGCGGCTTCCAAGCGTGGCTGGCGCTCACCGACGGCGGGCAGCGCTGACCAGCCACGCACCGGTGCCCAGGGCGACGCCCTGCCCGGGTTCGTAGCGCTCGGCGAGCGCGCCGGTCACGGCGTCGATCGCACATTGCCGTGCGCCGGGTTCAGTGCCGTCGAGCAGAGCGCGGGCGATGCCCGTGCCGAGCAGAAACCGGACGGTTTCCTCGAGGGAGCCGCCGCCGCCAAGCATGATCGGCGGGCTGACCGGTTCGACTTCGATGTCGCTGAACCCGGCCGCTGACAGGACCGTCGTCAAGTGATCGCGATCGGCGAGCGAGAACATGCCCGGGCCCCCCGATCCACCGATATCAGGAAGCGGTACGTGCGCCGCAGCAGCGACACCAGGCACCAGCAGCCACGGGTTGGCTTCCATGCCCTGCCAGCACACGAACACGAGTCGACCATCGACGCGTAGCGCTCGGCGCAAGTTGGTGAACGCCGACACGGGATCATCGAAGAACATCACGCCGAAGCGACTGACGATCGCGTCGAGCGCGTGGGCGGCGAACGGATGGCGAGCAGCGTCAGCCGTCACGAACTCGACGTTCGCCACCTCGGCTTCGGCGGCACGCCGTCGACCGACCGCGAGCATCTCCGAGGACAGGTCCACCCCGACCGCAGTCCTGGACATCTGCGCAGCATGGATCGTGGTCGCACCACAGCCGCAGCCGACATCGAGCACCGCATCACCTGCGTCGAGACTCAGCCGGTCGAACAGCAGTTCACCGAACGGTGCCAGCTGACCGTCGTACCGATCGGCCTCGGTCACCCAATGTTGCGCCTCATCGCCGTCCCAGCCATCGGCCGTTCCCGAATCTGTCATCGGGGATCACCGCTGCCTCGCACGACACCCACTCGGAGTTCGTCGACGAGCGCATTGAGTCCGGCGCCACCGGGCATCGACGCACGCTCTCGCAGCGCCATGCCGACCTCGTGGACGACCAACGAGGCCACTGCCTGGGTCAGTTGCATTCTGGCGCGACGACCGGTCGAGACGAGCAGGGCAACCTGGGGTGCATCCTCGTTCCACAACTCGCCAACCACGAGATCTGCGAACGCGTTTGCCTGGACCCGGGCGCCGGCGGCCAGCCCATCGGCCATCCGAATGGCCGCGAGCGGATCGGCACCCGCGTCGATCGCATCACCCACGAGCGTCAGCAATGCAGGCGCCCGGACGCGCCACAGTTCCCCGTCTGCGGCATCGGCGTGGATCAGACCGGCCTCGCCGGCCGCGGTGCGAATGGTCTCGTCCGCCAAGGCGGGAACGGCGTCGATCAGCTCGGTCGTCGAATAGGCCACAGCGCCCTGGTCGATCGCCACCGAGGCCGACCCGCCCAGTACATCGTCGAGAGAGCGACCCGACGCCGACGCAACACAAAGATCGCGGATCGCGGCGAGCGAGTAGCCCCGATCTTGGAGTCGGACGATCAACAACATCCGCTGA
>JAYUDQ010000680.1:0-8863 GCA_043739745.1 Acidimicrobiia bacterium
CGTGACCCGTGAAGTCCGCACTGGTTCTCGCCACGGCGCACCTACCAAGATCGTCGTTGCTCACCGCACCTACGACACCGATCAGGAAGATCTCTGGGACGCCCTCACCGACCCGGGACGACTCCCCCGTTGGTTCCTCCCGATCAGCGGCGAACTGACGGTCGGCGGCCACTATCAGCTGGAAGCAACGTCGGCGGACTCATCGAGTCGTGCCACGAACCGGTCTCCTTCGCAGTGACGTGGGAAATGGGACCCATGGTCTCGTGGCTGACCATCAACCTGAGTGCCGCTGACAACGCGACCACCCTCGAACTCGTTCACGAGGCGCCCGTCGACCCGGGCATCCGGGAGCCGTACGGTCCCGGTGCAGTCGGCATCGGTTGGGACCTCAGCCTCATGGGCCTCGGCCACCACCTCGAGGCAAAGACGGCGCTTGATCCAGCCGAATACCTCGCCTACCCGGCCGCCGCTCGCACCCTGGCGTTCTACACCGGCACCGCTGAGGATGACCCGCCGAAGTGAGCGGTCGTGTCTTCGACGCGCTGGGCGACGCAACCCGCCGCGAGATTCTCGAGACCCTCGGCCCGACCGAACAAAGTGCCGGGATGATCGTTGCCGCCCTCCAAGCCCGAAGACCAATCTCGCAACCCGCGGTGTCGCAACACCTCAAATCACTTCACGACGCCGGCCTCGTCACCGTTCGCAACGACGCCACCAAACGCATCTATGCGATTGACCATGCAGCGCTCGATGCAGCGCACGACTGGCTCACCCTCCTCGTCGAGCCAGTCGCCGCATTCACCCAACCCCTCGACGCGCTCGAAACCGAAATCGCCCGCGGCCAACGAAGTCACAAACAACAAGGTGCCTCCGCTCACACGACCAACGAACTCTCGAGCCGCGGCCGATTGCACGCCTGACCCCTCGTGTCGAGCGGCATCATCGTTCCGGCCTCTCTCCGCGAGGGACCAACTCGAGACACGGTCGAGACACGGATCGTGTCCCTGTAGCGCCTTCTGGGGACGTTGCCAAACGAGCGGTCCGCGGTCACGATGTGGCCGGATAGATAAGCGCGCTTACCTGACACAAGTGACACGATGACACGCGCTTGACGCAGTCGGCGTTCACACTGAATCGCCGAGGCGCATTCCGGCCTGGGACGGGGCCCGATCCCCCACCCAGCCAATTCATCCTCCGCTGCGGCCGTGAAACGTTGGACGCAGGTTCGCCCCCCGCTTGGGACGTCGAGCACGTCAAACCCAGACGACGAAACGGCGAGGAGTTTCGTTCGGTCATCGACGCCGGGCACGAACGGCAACTGGGCTGCAAGTGCGGACGCGTCGGTGCCGGAAAAAGGTCGGCGCCGTCGCCATTTGATCGATCCGATGAACGACACCCTCCGTTTGCTGCCCTGGCCATCGATGCCGACCAGGTCGACCTCGGTGCGGCCGTCGCGCGTCCAAAAGCTGGCCACAGTGTGCGCATCTGCTCCGTGCAGCGGGAGGAGCCGGGCCACGCTGTCTCGAACGATGGGCTCGATCGCCCTGCCTCGGTAGTCGGGCCATTGACGAAGGATGTTCTCCAGTACTTGCTGCGAACGGCCTCGATCGAGCAACGCCAGCGCAGGTTCGATGAATCGAGTCCAGAACGCCAGGTAAGTGTCGGCGATCCGGTAACGCGTTTTCACGACCACTTGGTCGGCCCGACGTTGGCTGATCAACCGCGATCGCATGCTTGATCACGAGAAGCTTCAGTGCGCGGTCGAGCGACGCCGAGGCCAGACCGGTCTGAGCCCCGATCGCGGTGAATGTCGGCGCACCCGAACCGATCGCCGTCAACACGATGCGCGCCTGTGAGTCCACCGGGAACTCTGCGCTCAGCATGCGCTCGCCGACGACGGACAGAACCTCGGTCGACGAACGAAGTTGTGCGGTGAGGAAGTGTTTCAGCGAGTGCCCTGGGCGCCAACGATTCACCAGGTTGGGGAAGCCACCGGTCACCACGAACGCATCGAAGGCGTCGATCGGCGACAGTCCGGTGAGCGACGCAGTGTCGTTGGGGTTGAGCGGCCGGAGGTCGATTTCGCGGGTCGGACGCCCATACAGGGGTCGGCCATATTCGGTGAGGGCTTCCATCATGGCAAGGTCGCTGCCGATGACGATCAAGAGCACTGGTGAGCTCTGGAGCGAGCGGTCCCATGCCTTTTGGAACGCGCCTTCAACGTCGGATGCCCCGGCGAGCAGGTACGGCATCTCATCGATGACCAGAACGGTTGGCTGTTTCACCGTCCGCGCGAGAAACCGATGACCGCAACCAAAGACGTGCAGATTGAACGCACCTTCAACGCCCCGATCGATCTCATCTGGGCGATGTGCACCGAGCCCGAACACTTCGCAAACTGGTACGGCCCGATCGGCGCCAAGATTCCCAAGGCCGAGATGGATGTCCGAGTCGGTGGTCGACGTCACATCGCCATGGCAATGGACACGCCACGCGGCCCAATGGAGATATTCTTCGTTGGCGAGTACTGCGAGGTCGACCCGAAGACCCGTCTCGTGTACACCGAGGCAATGGCCGACGCAGACGGCAACGCTCTGAAAGCCGAGCAGACGGGCATGCCACCGGGCGCACATCGAGACGTCGATCGTGGTCGAACTCGACGACCTCGGCGACCGCACCAAAATGGTTATGACGCACATCGGCGTACCCGCCGACTCGCCCGGCGGCCAAGCCTGGGCGATGGCAATCGCAAAGCTGGAAGCGCGAGTCGCCGACCTCAGCCGATGACCAGCGTGGCCCGAACACCAAGCCCAGCCGAGACACTGTTCTGGGATCTCATCGACGAACTCCGCGAACACGATGATCGTGTCGAGGAAGGAACCATCATGGGCGGCCGATGCGCCCGTGTCTCCGCGAGTTCCTCGGACTTGTCGACTACAGGGGCTCCGGAATGGTCGTCAAACTTCCTCGCGACCGAGTCGACGAACTCATCGGCCTGGGCATCGGCCAGCTGTTCGTCGCTCCAGCGACCACGCCGATCAGCTAGCCCTCAGAACAACCTGCCCGGTCCGGCGTAGTCAAGAACGGGCCGGCAGCACCGCAAGCGGCGTAGCCGTCGAGGCTGATGAAGAGGTCAGCAATGAGCTGACCTCACTCATGCGCTGCTCCGATGGCAAGGAGTTCCGGGACCTGGCCGAGAGCGAGGGTCATGCCTTCGAGCATGCCCATGGCGACGAGTTGTTCCATGGCGTCGGTTGAGAGGAAGGTAGTGGTCACACGCATTTGCTGTCGCACAGTCGCAAACCCGGGTTTTCGTTCCGGAGACGATTTCCGCGCGACAACGGTCGTCCGCCAAAGCGAGTCACCTATCCGTGCTGGTTTGCAGCATACCAACTAGTTGGTATGGTTTGAGAATGCTTCCAGCGACAGGCGTTCGAACACCGCGGAACGGGTCGGCACGTACGCGCTTACTTGACGCTGCGGTCGCGCTCATCCGCGCCAAGGGTCTTACCGCGACGACAGTCGATGACCTTTGCGCGGCGGCCGGAGTGACCAAAGGTGCCTTCTTCCACCACTTCGACACGAAGGAACGACTGGCGGTGGCTGCTGCCGAACACTGGTCCGAAACAACGGGTGCGGTGTTCGCGTCCGCCGAGTACCACGACATAGCTGATCCACTCGATCGCGTCCTGGGATACATCGATCTACGCGCCGACCTCATCAGGGGTACACCTGCTGAGTTCAGTTGCCTGGCCGGAACGATGACCCAAGAAGCATTCGAGTCATCCCCTGCCGTTCGCGACGCCTGCGCGGCAAGCATCTTCGGACATACAGCGACCCTCGAAGCCGACCTGGCCGCAGCCATCGCCGCCCACCCGCCAGCGGTCAAGGTCAACGCGGCGAGCCTCGCCCGTCACACCCAGGCGGTACTCCAAGGCGCGTTCATCCTTGCAAAGGCAGCCGACGACCCCGCCCTAGTTCTTGACAGCATCGAACACGTCCGACGGTACCTACAGCTCTTGTTCTCCCCACGAATCCAACCGCCTGTCCCTTCACGAAAGAAGCGACCATGACCGAACAATCCGTCGCCCGCCGAATGTTCGAACTCGTCGAGCCGATCGGAGTGATCCCTTACTCAGCCGATGAACCCAACGAGACGATGTTCGCCCTCGGCTTCACCAACTACTGGGACACCTACTTCGCCGGACGGGCCGCGCCCCTGGGCCTCGTCGCAGCGGAGGTCGTCGACGCACTCTTCTACAACTTCGCCCCCGGCGAAGTGGCCCGCCACATCCCGAACGTATGGCGCACCACCACGCCCGAGCTGGCGATCGCTGCTCGTCAGGCGGGCTGCGTGAAAGCGCTGCGACGGATCCTCGGCGAACACGTCGACTCACCCGCCTTCGCCCGCGCCGCCGGCCTGTTGACCAAGGCGGCAACCAGCGCCCCGGTCGAGGGCCGACCCATGTACGCCGCGCTGCGCGCGATGCAGGTCCCCGACGACACGGTGGGTCGACTCTTTCATGCAGCCTCATTGCTGCGCGAGCACCGTGGCGACGGGCACATCGCGGCCCTCATGGCCGAGAGTGTCGGCGGCCTCGAGGCGCATGTGCTCTACGCACTCGGCAGGGACATGCCGGCAGAAGAGTTCGGCCGCATTCACCACCTTCCTGCCGCGCAACTCGCCGCGGTGAAAGCCGGGATGCGCGATCGCGGCCTGATCGGGGATGACGGTTGCTTGAGCGCACAGGGTCGCGCCGTCAAACAGCGGGTCGAGTCGCTCACCGACCACCTCGCAGCGAAGCCCTACGAAAACCTCGAACCGGGCGAGCTCGATGAGCTGACGGACGCACTCGAGCCGCTCGCCAGACTCTTGCTCGCCGCCCAAGACTGGAGCTGATGTCGCTGACAGTTGACTCCACGTTTCACGAACCCGGTCCTAACCGGTCCTAACCGGTCCTAACCGAGCCCAAGCCATGGACAGATCTCCAGTAGATGAGAGGCATTTCGTGGTTACAAGTTCGCCATTGTGTGGGTGGGATGGGTTTGTGGATGTTGCTCGCCGCAGCCTTGGGGTCGTAGAGGACTACCTGCGCGAGTTCCGGGCAGTCGTGATCAGTGGGCCGCGACAGAGCGGCAAGACCACGCTTCTCGGGCAACTCGCCCGTGAACGCATCCGACGAGAACTGAACCCGCCACTCTCGATCCGCACCTTCGACGATCCTGCCGAGCTCACCGCTGCAGAGCTTGACCCCACCACCTATGTGGAGCAGTTGCCGGCGCCGAGTGCCGTCGACGAATTCCAGCGCGGTGGTGACGGATTCCTCCTGGCGGCAAAGATGCGCCTTGACCGAGACCGGTCGCGCGGACAACTTGTCCTCGCTGGTTCGACCAGCTTCCTCACGTCAAAGAAGGTGGCCGACTCGCTCGCCGGGCGCGTCGGTGTCGTCGAACTGTGGCCCCTTTCCGTCGGTGAAGCAGCGAAGATCAACGTTGGCGACCAGTTCATCGATCGGGTGTTCACCGCACCTGATTCGTTTCACGATCGGAAGCTGCCGAAGGTCGTGCGGGCCGACATCGTCGAGCTCATCGTCACCGGAGGATTTCCCGAACCCCGAACGATGTCGGCCCGCGCCCGCGCCAACTGGTTCCGGTCCTACCTGGCTACGATCGCCACGAAAGACGTCATCGACGATGTTGGCGAAGTCCGCAAATTGTCCGAGTTCCGCCGAGTCCTCGATCTGGTGATTGCCCGGTCGGCTCATGAGGCCAACGCCGCGGCCATCGCCGCCGACGCTGGACTTCACCCGACGACCGTTGCCCAGCACGTCGAGTTGCTCCGCAATCTCCTGATCGTCCACGAACTCCCTGCCTGGGCATCGCGTGCAACGACAAAAGCGAAGCGCCACCCGAAGCGCTACGCCGTCGACACCGGCCTCGCCTCGGCGGTGCTCGGAACCGATGCGACATCGCTCACCGACGTTCGGTCTCCACTTTTCGGGCAACTGTTCGAGACGTTCGTGGTCAACGAACTCGCCAAGCAACGAACCTGGGCCGAGACCGACGTCCGACTCCATCATTTTCGTGACCGAGCGGGCGCGGAGATCGACGCGCTCATCGTCGGGCCGGGCCAACGCATCGTCGGCATCCAAGCGAAGGGGTCGGCCACCATCAGCCCAGCCGACGCCCGCCATCTTGCGACATTTCGCGACCGGATCGGCGACTCGTTCGTTCATGGCGTCGTGTTCTACCTTGGCAACCAAGTATTGAGTCTGGGCGACCGACTCACCGCACTAACCCGTGTCCGCATTGTGGGCTGCTTGATGTCACCCGATTCTCGAATGATCACTCCCGAGGTGAGTGAGGACGTATCTCACGGAATCGCGACCGCGGCGGATCGGCCCGACGGCGAGCGCCAGATCACCACTCGAAGTAACCACCAGGCGGTCAGGACTCTCGATTCGTCACCCACGGCGAACACTCGTCGACACCTCGCGTGCCGATCCGCCGCGCCCACCCGCCCGGTCACGCGGTCGGACTCGACAGTCAGACGCGGGTCGCGCGCAGGTCGCCCCTGGTTGCCTGCCAGACACGCTCAGCCGTGAAGGGGAAGTCGAGATGCTCGACACCGTAAGGAGCCAGCGCGTCGATGACGGCCGATTGGATGGCTGGGGTGGCGACGACGGTGCCGGACTCGCCGATACCCTTTGCTCCGAGCGGGTTGAGTGGGGACGGTGTCTCCATCTCGTGGGTCTCGAAGGAGATCGTCTCGGCGCTGGACACGACGCCGTAGTCGGCGAAGTTCGTGGTGAGCGGCGTGCCGTTCTCGTCGTAGACCATTTCCTCGGTGAAGGACGCGCCGATGGCGAGGCCGAGGCCGCCGTGGACCTGCCCTTTGGCGATCATCGGGTTGAGAATGGTTCCCGCGTCGTCGATGCAGACGAGTTGTCGGAGAGCGATTGCCCCGGTTTCCGTGTCGACCTCGACGACGGCGACGCATGCGCCGAACGCGAACGATCCCGCGCCGGGCTGTGCCTTGTAGTTGGTGTGTGTCGAGAGCTCGCCCAGCTCCGGCCAGGCCATCGAACGGGTAGGTACGCCGTTGACATGGAACCCGACGGCGGCGTCGAACACGATGTCCTCGACGGCCGCTTCGAGGAGCTCGGCCGTTCTGGTGCGTGCGAGGTCCATGATCTCGCGGGCGGCTTGCAGGGATGCTGATCCGCCGAGTTGCGCGGAGCGAGACCCGATCGTGCCGCCGCCAAATGTGGCCGCCGGAAGGTCGGTGTCGCCGTGGCGCACGGTGATGCGTTCGGCGGGGATTCCAAGCTCCTTGGCCACGATCCCGGCGAACGTCGTTTCATGGCCTTGACCGTGCGGTGAGGTTCCGACCACGACGGTCACCGTCCCGTCGGCATGTACATCGATCGACGCTGATTCGCCTTCTCCTCCGCCGGTGACTTCAACCGTGCAGGACACGCCGATGCCGAGTTGGATCGGACTATCGACCTCGCGCCTCCGACTCTGCTCCGCTCGTAAGCCCACATAGTTTGCCGCGGCAGTGCAACGGCGGAGGGCTTCGCCGTATCGGCCGCTGTCGTAGGTAGATCCAACTGCAGTCGTGTACGGGAACTGGTCGTCGGGCACGACGTTGCGCAAGCGGACCTCGACCGGGTCCATCGCGATCGCGACGGCGAATCGGTCGACGGCACGCTCGATGTCGCACGCCGCCTCGGGCCGGCCGGCACCACGGAATGCAACGGTGGGTGTGGTGTTGGTGACCACGGAGGTGCCCTCGACGCGCGCCTTCCCGATGGCATACACGCCGGTACCCGAGTTCCGGAGGTTCGAGGTGATGAAGGTGCCCATCGCCGGGTACGCGCCCGAGTCCTGCAAGGCGCGCACTTCGTAGGCTTCGATCGTGCCGTCGCGTCGTCCGCCGAGGCGGACTCGATGGGTTGACGCCCGCCCGTGCCCCATAGCCAGCATGGCTTCGCTTCGGGTCTGTGCCCATCGCACCGGGTGGCGCAGTTGGCGGGCGATGAAGGCGACGACCACGTCCTCGGGGTAGCAGCCGTAGCCGCCCTTCGACCCGAAGCCGCCACCGACATCAGGGGCAATGGCTCGGACGGTTCCCGGTTCAAGGCCCATCGCACATTCGATGACGTACTTCGCGCCGGCCGGACGCTGCGAGCAGACCCATATGGTGAGGCGTTCGTCGTCGCCCCAGACGGCAGCGCCGGCAAGGGGTTCGATGGCACTGGGGTTGAGCCGGGGGTGGCGCATCACGACGTCGACGACGACCTCGCACGCCTCGAACGGGTCGGGGTCGAATGGTGGCTGCGTCCAACGCATGGACACGTTGGTGCCGGCCGTCGGATGGAGCAGCAGCTCGTCGCTCAGCGACGCTTCGATGTCGACGAGGACGGGCCGTGGGTCGTAGTCGACGATCACCGCTTCAAGTGCGTCCGCAGCGATGGCCGCCGTTGTGGCGATCACGACCGCAACCGGTTCACCGACGAAGCGGACCACGCCGTCGGCGAGCATCGGGCGGTTCATCGCCTTGTTCATCATCGGCAGCCGTGGTGGCAGCGGCCACAGGTCGAGATCGGCGGATGTGAACACACCGACGACCCCGTCGAGTGCGGCTGCGTCTGCGGTATCGATCGAACGGATGGTTGCGTGGGCGATCGTCGACCGCACGAATGCGGCGTAGTAGGCGCCGTCGAGCTCGGGCATGCGGAGGTTGTCGATGAACGTGCCGAGGCCGCGCAGGAGCGCATCGTCTTCTCGGCGCACTGTCTTGGTGGCGGGCATGGGGTTCCTCAATTCTGCGGCGAGGACGGTGCGGCCGCTCGGGACA
>JAYUDQ010000681.1:0-8849 GCA_043739745.1 Acidimicrobiia bacterium
CACCAGGCGCTGTCCGGCAGCGTGCTGCAGATGGTGAACCACGGCATCTCCACACCGGCGCTGTTCCTCCTCGTCGGCTGGGTCTACGAGCGTCGCCACACCCGCGCCATCTCGGATCTGAAGGGCCTGCAGAAGCTTGCGCCCGTCATGGCCGGCGTGTTCACGATCGCCATGCTGAGCTCCATCGGTGTGCCCGGGCTGAACGGCTTCGTAGGCGAGTTCATGATCCTCATCGGCACGTTCCTCACCCACCGCTGGTGGGCCGTTGTCGCCTCCACCGGCGTGATCCTCGCTGCGCTGTACATGCTGTGGGCCTACCAGCGCACGTTCCACGGTGAGCCCGACGAAGCCAACCGCGAACACATGACCGACCTCACCCTTCGCGAGCGCCTCGCCATCGCACCGCTCCTGCTGATCATCGTGTTCATGGGCGTCTACCCGAAGCCGTTCCTCGATCGCATCGACCCGTCGGTGAAGGCGCTCATCACGCATGTCGAGGAGCACAGCAACGCCAAGGAACCGGCCGTGGCCAAGTCCGGCGGCTCGAACGTGGAGCAGGGCAAGTGATCGCCGCCCTCGCCGCCATCCTGAGCCGCACGGTGCTCGCCCAGGCCGACACCACCCTGGCCGGTGCCGTCGGCACTGCCGGTGAGATCGCCCCGGCCACGCTGCCCGACCTCGTCACGCCGCATGTCGACTGGATGTCGATCGCCCCGGTCAGCGTCCTGATCGGCGGCGCGCTGCTACTCGTGGTCATCGCTTCGCTGGCCCGCCACACCACGTGGATCAGCAAGCTCTACGTCTGGTTCACCTGCGTCACCGCGATCGTCGCCGCGCTGTTCACGCTCCCGCTGTGGGACCGCATCAGCCATGGCCGCACGACGTCCACCATCGCGAACGCCGTCAACGTGGATGGCTTCGGCGTCTTCATCTCCGTGCTCATCTGCATCGCGGTCGTGATGGCGGTGCTCATCGCCGACGGCTACCTCACGCGTGAGTCGCTGCAGGGACCGGAGTTCTACGCGCTGACGCTGCTGTCGGCGTCCGGCGGCGTGATCATGGCCACGGCCAACGACCTCATCGTGCTCTTCCTCGGCCTCGAGATCCTGTCGATCGCGCTCTACATCCTGGCCGGTTCGCAGCTCCGGCGGGCCGAGTCGCAGGAGGCAGCGCTCAAGTACTTCGTGCTCGGCGGCTTCTCGTCGGCCGTCTTCCTGTACGGCGTGGCCCTCACCTACGGGGCCACGGGCACCACGAACCTCACCGAGATCACGACATTCCTGGCGGACAACATCATCCTCAAGAACGGTCTGCTCACGGCTGGCTTGGCACTGCTGCTCGTCGGCCTGTGCTTCAAGATCGCCGCAGTCCCGTTCCACATGTGGACGCCCGACGTGTACCAGGGCTCGCCGTCGCCGGTCACCGGCTTCATGGCCGCGGCGGCGAAGGCCGCCGGCTTTGCGGGACTGCTGCGTGTACTTATGACTGCGATGATGAGCCGCCGCCTCGACTGGCAGCCCATCATCTGGGTACTGGCCGTCATCACGATGATCGTCGGTTCCGTGCTCGCCGCCGCACAGACCGACATCAAGCGCATGATGGCCTACAGCTCGATCAGCCACGCGGGCTTCATCCTCATCGGTGTGCAGGCCGCCTCCGACGACGGCGTCTCCGGTGCGCTGTTCTACCTGCTGGCCTACACGTTCATCGTGCTCGGAACCTTCGCCGTAATCTCGGTCGTCGGCCGTCGGGGCGATGCGGCGCACTCACTCGACAACTACAAGGGCCTCTCGCAGCGCTCGCCGGTGCTGGCGATCACGTTCACGTTGTTCCTGCTGGCGCAGGCCGGCATCCCCGTCACGTCCGGTTTCACGGCCAAGTTCGGCGTCATTCGGGCCGCAGTCGACTCGCACTCGTATGCGATCGCCATCATCGCCATGCTCACCTCGGTGATCGGCGGCTACTTCTATCTGAAGGTCATCGTGCAGATGTACCAGCGCGATCCCGATGCCGATTCGGCCCCGGTCGGATCGCTGGTGGTCCCGATCGGCACGCGCATCGTCCTCGTCGCCGCCGTCGCCTTCACCCTCTTCGCCGGCGTCATCCCGCAGACGCTGATCGACTTCGCACACAAAGCCGTCCTGAAGTAGCCCTGCCGTTTCGCACGAACCCCATGCCTTGGTATGAACCGCACCCGACGCCCGCAGACCTCAGCGCGACACTCGCATGCTCGTGGACCGCAACACCGTCCGGCCGGCACCGCCTCGTTCCGGACGCCTGCGTCGAACTGCTCTGGCTGACCACCGGGCCGGTCATCGTGTGTGGCCCCGAGACGCGGGCGTGGACGTTCGAGCTACCGAAGCCGACCCGTGCGATCGGTGTCCGGTTCCGTCCGGGCGCCGCAGGCCCGATCCTCGGCCTTGACATCTCCCGCATCCGAGACCGGCGCATCCGCTGGGCCGAACTCACGAGCACGGCCGACGAGGCCCGGCTGTCGGGCGCGATCAGTGCCGCCATCCGCGAGGGCGCGGACGTGCGCGCCGGTGTCCGACTGCTCGAGGCCGAGGTCCGACGGATGTCCCAGGGCCGTCGCCGCGGCATGGAGAGCGGCAACGACGGGCTCGCCGAATCGGTGCTCGCCTCGCTTTCATTGCCGGTTCCGGTGGCCCAGGCGGTGATCGCGGCCGAGCTCGGCCTCAGCCCACGTCAGCTCCACCGCCGGTCGCTCGTACTCTTCGGTTACGGGACCTCCATCCTGGCGAGGGTGCTCCGGTTCCAACGTCTGCTGTCCGTCACCAGCATGGCTTCAGACATGCCACTCGCCCAGCGAGCCTGTCGGGCGGGCTACAGCGATCAGGCGCACCTGACTCGTGACTGCCGGGCGATCGCCGGGCTGACGCCGACCGCGTTCTTCGCCGAGTACTTCCCCACATTCCCGGACATGTCCGATCCATTCAAGACATCCGCATCGGCGCCGCTGAGGCTGATCGCATGAGCCCTCACGCCGACGTTCCTGCACCCCTCCCGCCCGCCGAGCGCTACCGTCACCTCGCCGAGCGCTTCACCGAGGTCGTGTTGGCGACTCCCTCCGCAATGTGGACCTGTCCGTCGCCGTGCGAGCAGTGGACGGCACTCGACGTGTTCGCCCACGTGGTCAGCACCGAGGCCGACTTCCTCGCCCGCATGCCCGGGGCCGAGCCACTCGACCTCGGTCTCGCCGACCACTCCGACCGCGATCATCTGATGCAGGCCTGGGTGATCGTGCGGGATGCGGTGCAGCGCTCGCTCGACGACCCCGCACGCGCCGGGCAGGAGTACGACGGCTACTTCGGCCGGACGACGTTCCAAGACACGATCGAGAAGTTCTATGCGTCGGACCTCGTCGTCCATGCATGGGACATCGCCGCCGCGACGGGCCGCGCCGGCGAGCATCGAATCGATCCGTCCGAGATGGCGCGCTACCGCGCCGACTTCGCAGGGATGGCCGACATGATGCGCCAGCCCGGTGTCCTCGGGCCGGAGTTGGAGGTGGAGAGCGATGCCGACGACCAGACCCGCTTCCTCGCCTGGCTCGGGCGCCGCGAGCCATGAACCCCGTCCGGTCGATGCCGTCGTGAAGGGCAGCGCAGGTTAGAGTTCGGCCCGATGTCCGATTACCTCCGCTCGTACCTCACGGTCGCGTTCCTGGCCGGTGCTGCCCTTCTGCTTGTCGGTGGCACCCTCGGCCTCTCTCGGGCCATCCGGCCCAAGCGCCCGACGCCAGAGAAGCTCATCGCCTACGAGTCGGGCGTCGACCCAGTCGGCTCCGGCTGGTCGCAGAGCCAAATCCGCTACTACCTGTTCGCCGTGCTGTTCGTGCTCTTCGACGTCGAAGCGGTGTTCCTCTTCCCGTGGGCCATCCGTCTCGAAGCGTTCGGGGTGTTCGGCCTCATCGAGATGGGCGTCTTCGTCTTCATCCTCTTGCTGGGCCTCGTATACGCGTGGCGAAAGGGTGTCCTCAAGTGGGTCTAGTCGAGAAGGGCCTCCTCGGCACCAAGGCCGCAAAGCCGCTTACCTGGCTGCTGAACTACAGCCGGAAGTACTCCCTCTGGTGCTTCCAGTGGGGGCTCGCATGCTGTGCGATCGAGATGGGTGCCGCGTTCGGCTCGCCCCGCTACGACGTGATGCGCCTCGGCGTGATCCCCTTCCCGGCATCGCCCCGTCAGGCCGACCTCGTCTGTGTCTCGGGCACCGTCACCGACAAGATGGCTCCAGCCATCAAACGGCTGTACGAGCAGATGCCCGAGCCGAAGTACGTCATCAGCATGGGTAGTTGCGCCAACTGCGGCGGTCCCTACTGGGACAGCTACTCGGTGACCAAGGGCGTCGATCAGATCATTCCGGTCGACGTCTACGTGCCCGGTTGCCCGCCTCGCCCCGAAGCCCTGCTCGAAGGGATCGTGCTCCTGCAGGAGCGCATCCAGAACGAGGACATGGCCGAGAAGTGGCGTGGCGAGCCGATCATTGTCGGCGAGTAACCGAAGGGACCCGGACTCCGGAAGTTCGGCCCGCGCTGAGCGGGTGAACCTTCCATTGTTCGAGGCAAGCGCGTTCAGCCCCTCCCGCTCCGACGGGCGGCGACGTACGTTCGTGCTGTGCCCTACCCCGCGATCATCAGCGCCGCTGACCCGGAGTTGCTCGATTCCCTTGCGCGGTTCGAAACTATGTACGCAGATGATCTGGGTGTGCGGGCGTGGCAGCTCGGCCAGTCCCGCTGGACATGGGATCTGGGCTCCGCCGCGCAGTCCCAGGTGATCCGGTGTCGGACGCAGTCCGTTTGGGTCGCGACCGTCGCCGACCACTTCCGGCGAGCCGACATCCTCATACCGACCGTCCTCGACATGGCCCGCTCCCAGATCGGGACGAGGGAAGGCCGTCGGGACGACAACCCTTACGGCACCTGGTTCGGCATGAACAATGCGCCGTGGTGCGCGGCGTTCGTGTCGTGGGTCTTCGCCCACAGTGGCGCCCGATTGCCGGCCATCCAGACCACGAAGGGCTTCATGCGGGTGTCGGTCGGGCGTGAGTGGGCACGTGTCCACGGTCAGCTCGCTCGCGCGCCACGGTCTGGCGACGTGTTCTTCATCCTGCGTCGGAACGGCACGGGCCACACCGGCATCGTCGAGGCGGTGAACGCTGACGGAACGATCACGACGATCGAGGGCAACACGAACGGCAGCGGCAGCCGCTCGGGTGACCGCGTGGCCCGGCGGGTCCGAGCGATCTCGACGATCAACGGCGGATTCCTGCGTCCGATCGGTGACATCGATAACGATGTCGTGACGACACTGCCGGAGTTTGGGCGCAGGGTTCGTCTCCGACGGCGCCGAGTCACTAGGCTTCGCCACCGTGTCCGTCGATGAAGCACCCCCTCTATCTGACGCGACCTGTAGGCGGTTCCTCGAATCGCTCCAGGCCGATCTCGGAGACAAGCTCCTGGCCTCGGAGATCCAGAAGCGAGACCTGATCGTCCGTGTCGACGCGAACGCATGGGTCGAGTCGGCGATCGCCGCTCGCAAAGCAGGGGCGTCCCACTTCTGCTTCTTGTCCGGCCTCGACTGGCTCGACAACCCGGCGCAGACCACCCGCTACGAGAACGTGTGGGGGAGCGTCGAAGCGGAGGCACCGATCGACGGCGAGGAAGGCGCGGTGGATGAGGCGCCTGCTGAGCCAGTTGCGCAGCCGGCGGCTGTGCCTGCCGGACCCACCTTCCGCACGGGCCTCGCCGGCGGCGGCACCCGATTCCAGGTGTTCGCCCGCTACGACTCCATCACCGAGCACCGCGGCATCGTGATCAAGGCCGACCTCGACGAGACCGCGCCGACCGTGCCCACCATCTCGAAGGTGTTCGCGGGCGCCGACTGGCACGAGCGCGAGGCCTGGGAGATGTTCGGTTTCGACTTCACCGGCCACCCGAACCTCGTCCATATCTACCTGCCTGGCGCATTCGAGGGCTTCCCGCTGCGCAAAGACTTTCCGCTGCTGGCCCGTGAAGTGAAGCCCTGGCCGGGGCTCATCAGCGTCGAGCCGATCTCCGGCGAGGCCGAGCCCGAGGAGGTCGACGTCTGATGCCGTCGACTATGACGCCGCCTGAACCGGGAACGGTCAGCACCACGTTCTCGCCCACCGGTGAAGAGATCCGTCAGGCCGCCTACATCGCGACCCAGGCCGCCGACGTGCGGGTCAACGTCGACCTCGTCGACGACCAGGGCATGACGCTCAACATGGGTCCGCAGCACCCGGCCACGCACGGCACGCTGCGTCTCGTGGCCAGGCTCGACGCGGAGCAGGTCATCAGCTGCGAACCGGTCATGGGTTACATGCATCGTGGCTACGAGAAGCTCACCGAGGTTCGTACCTACCCGCAGATCACCACGCTGGTCAACCGCATCGACTGGCTCGGCAGCTTTGCCAACGAGGTGCCCTTCATCCTCGCCGCCGAGCAACTCATGGACGTGGAGGCGCCGCCGCGTGCGCAGTGGATCCGCACCATCCTGTTCGAACTGGCGCGGATCGCCAACGTCACGCTCGGGGTCGGCGACATGGGTGTACAGCTCGGCGCGGTCACGCCGGTGTTCTTCGCATTTCGTGACCGCGAGCACGTCCTCAACTTGATCGAGGCGGCGACGGGCGGACGTTTCCACCCGAACTACGACCGCATCGGTGGTCTCAAGGAAGACCTGCCGAAGGGCTGGATCACCGAGACGAAGGCCGTCATGGGCAAGATGCGGGCCTTCTGCGATCTGCTCGAGCAGCTCATGATGGGCAACGCGGTCTTTCAGAGCCGCACCCGCGGAATCGGCGTCATCCCGGTCGACAAAGCTCTGGAGTACGGCCTCACGGGCGCCAACCTGCGGGCTTCCGGGGTCGACTACGACCTTCGCCGCGACTGGCCCACCCCGCTTGCATGGGACAAGGTCGAGTGGAAGGTCTGGACCCATCCCGACGGCGATTCGTTCGCCCGTATTTGGGTTCGCATGCAGGAAATTCGCGAGGCCACCAAGATCGTCGACCAGTTGTGCGACGGTCTCCCGGCCGGGCCGATCATGGCCAAAGTGCCGCGCATCATCAAAGTGCCGGCCGGTGAGACCTACATCGCAACGGAGAACCCGCTCGGTGAGATGGGCTACTACGTCGTCAGCCAGGGCGGCCTCGGCCCGTTCCGGGTGAAGATCCGCACGCCGAGCTTCAACAACATCTCGATCGTCCCGTGGGTGATGAAGGGTGTCTTCGTGCCCGACATCATCACCATCCTCGGTTCGCTCTACTTCATCCTCGGAGACATCGACCGCTGATGCTTGCCTTCACGCTCGCCTACTGGGAGCAGTCGATCATCAAGACGGTGGCCGTGCTCACCATCTTCACGGTGGGCGCCATCCTGCTCGGCTACACGTTCCTGATGAAGATGATGAGCCATATGCAGAGTCGACTCGGGCCGATGGAATCGGGTGGCTTCCACGGGTGGTTCCAGAACCTGGGCGACGCCGTCAAGTTCATCCAGAAGGAAGACATCATTCCGCGCGACGCGGACAAATGGGTGTTCTCGCTTGCTCCATACGTCGTGATGATGTCGACGTTCCTGCTGTTCCTCGTCATCCCAATGGGCCCCGACCTCGTGGTCTCCGATCTCCAGATGGGTGTGTTCTACGCGCTCGCGGTGTCGTCCATCGGTGTGCTCGGCATTCTGATGGCCGGATGGTCTTCGGCCAACAAGTACTCGCTCATGGGCTCACTGCGAGCTGCCGGGCAGCTGATCGCCTACGAGCTCCCGCTCGTGCTGGCTGTCGTTGGCGTCGTCATTCAGGCCGGCACGATGAGCCTGCCGGGCATCATCAGCGTGCAGGCCAACTTCAAGATCTTCGGCAGGGATCTCGGCGGCATGCCCTTCATCGCCACACAGCTCGTCGGCTTCGTGATCTTCATGATCGCCGCGCAGGCCGAGCTCACCCAGGCCCCGTTCGACATGCCTGTCGCTGAATCCGAGCTCGTCACCGGCTACATGACCGAGTACTCGGGCTTTCGCTTCCTCTCGTTCTTCATCAGCGAGATGGGTTCCACGTTCGCTCTGTCTGCCATCGGCGCCACCTTGTTCCTCGGCGGCTGGTACATCCCGATGCCCGACTCGTGGATCACGAGCAACTTCGCCGATTTCATCGGTCCGGGCGTGCTGCTGGCGAAGATCATGTTCGTCTCGTTCTTGATCTTCTGGGTCCGCTTCAGCTATCCCCGTCTCCGTGAGGATCAGCTGCAGGCACTCGCCTGGAAGTACCTGATCCCGATCTCGCTCCTCAACATCATGGTCACCGCCGTTCTGAAGGTTGCGTTCTGATGCCCCTCCCCAAGCCTGCGTTCATCACCAAAGCCAAGGAGGTTGTCGGGTCTGTCACCGGTGGGCTCCAGGTCACGCTGAAGGAGCTGTTCCGGCCGAACCAGACCGTGCAATACCCGCATGTTCGCGAAGATCCGCCCACCCGAGCCCGTGGCGTCATTGCCCTCAAAGAGGAGAACTGCACGGTCTGCATGCTGTGTTCGCGCAGCTGTCCCGACTGGTGCATCTACATCGAGGGCCACAAGGACAAGGCGCCGCCTCGTCGCGAGGGTGGCAAGCCCCGCACGGTGCAGTTCCTCGACCGCTTCGACATCGATTACGGCCTGTGCATGTACTGCGGGATCTGCGTCGAGGTATGCCCGTTCGACGCCCTCTTCTGGAGCCCGGAGTACGAGTACTCGGCACCGTCGATTGCCGATCTGCTGCACGACAAGACCCGTCTTGGTGAATGGATGGAAACCGTTCCCGCCAAGCCTGCCCT
>JAYUDQ010000682.1:0-20500 GCA_043739745.1 Acidimicrobiia bacterium
CGCGATGGCGGGGTCGCGTGTGGCGGCGAGGTGGTAGGTGGCGAGCTGGAGGTTGTCGTCGTCGATGCGACCAGCGGGTGCCGCGCCCGTCTTGTAGTCGACGATCTCGAGCCGACCATCGGTGTCACGCGAGATGCGGTCGATGCTGCCGGTGAGCTCGTGCGGACCGACCTCGATCGTGAAGTGGTGCTCGACGGCGATCACTTCAGCTATCCGCGGGAGCTCGTCGGCCCACCAGCGGTGCAGCCAACCATCTGCGCGCCTACGGTAATCCGCTTCCTGCGGGCGGTAGGCGAACGCGGCCGGGTCCCAGTGCAAATCGAGCGCCGCCAGTAGTGCTTCAAGGGATCGGTCTTCGCCGAGAAGGAACGACTCGAGCGTGGCATGGACGATCGTACCCACGCTGGCCGAGACGCTGCCCTCCCCACGGACCCCTGCGACGTACTGGTATTGGTAGTTCAGCGGACAGTTCTCGTACGTGTCCAGCTGGGTGGCTGATAGCCGCAGCCGTCGGGTCGGAAACGCAGGCGCGGCGCCGGGGCTGATGGCCAGTCGCGGCGGATGCGTCGCTGCTGCGGTCGGCCGTCGTAGCACGATCGGCGTCGGCGTCCAGTCCTCGACGAATCGGCTCAACAGCACGCCGGGCTCGGGCGCAGCGACGGCCACGATCCGCACCGTTGCGCAGTCCACGACCTCGGCGAATCGTCGGGTCCACTCCTGCGCCTCCAGCCGACTCCGCTCCTGTTCTTCGGCAACATCGGGGCCGTCGAGCAGTGCGCCGTCGAAGAACCGTTCACCGGTGCTGCGACCCGGCCACACACCGTCGACGCATCGGGTCACGATCACGGTCGGCCAGGTTCGCCCGCCGATGTCCCTCGGCGTCACCACTGCGACTCGCCCGCCGATCGACGTGACCCGTGCGTCGAGGCCGTCGTCGAGTCCGGCGCCGATCTCGCCGGCCCGGCGGTGGAACGCAGTGACGAGGTCGAGCGTGTCGCCGTCGGCATGGGCCAGCAGCCAAGGCGCGAGGGCCGTCCACGTGGCATGAACGGCCTCCGCTGCTGTTCCGCGAAGCCCCGAGGCGACGAGCCGGTGGTCGTCGGGTCCGGTCACCATGCCCATCGCGCAGGCGGCCGCCAGCCGTGAATCGTCGCCATCGGTCATCCACGCGGCGACCCCCGCGAAGGCCTGCACGATGGGATCGTCGCCGGCAACCATCGGCACGGACAGCGGTACGTCGAGGCGGTGGGCCACTCGACGGAGCGCAGTCGACACGGCCTCGTGCCCGACTGGGGGGAGCACGACGGCGATGTCCTCCCAGGCGGTGCCGCCGTCGTACGCGTTGAGGACTGCGCCGACGACGGCATCGGCCTCGAGGCTGCGGTGGTGTGCGCGCGTCAGCGAACGTGACACGGTGACAGATCGCGCGCCGGCGAGCTCGAACGACGCGTCGGCATCCAGGCGTCGTCCCAACAGGGCCAGGTAGGACGGTCTGTCCGGCCGACCCCAGCGGGCGCCGTGGAGGTCGCCGGCCACGACCACCGATCCGCGCGCACCGAGCGTTGGTGCGGCGAGCGGCGGTGCGGCGAGCGGCGGTGCGGCCAGCGGCGGTGCGGCCAGCATGGTCAGAAGACGGTTGATCGCGTCGTCGGCGCGCTCATGGTCGTCGACGAGCAGGTGCGGGCAGTAGTGGCGGTCTGCAGCCGGACCATCGGCGGCGCGAAGCGCCAGGCCGGCGTCGACAAGCAGACGGGCTGGATCGATCTCCCCGAGCCCGTCGAGCCACACGGTGTAGCGCGCGGCGAAGCGGGCCAACTCGCCCCACCGGTCACCGCAGCCGATCGCGCTGGCATGCGTGACGATCTCGTCATGCCCGAGCCACGAGCGCTGAAGATCGAGGACGGCCGCGGCGATCTCACGCCTGCGGATCGCGCTCGCCAGCGTGCGATGCAGTGTCGGCCAGTCCAGCTCGACGGTGCCCGCGTTTGCCTCAATGGTCAGCAGTTCTGCCACTCGGCGCCGATGCCCACCGGCCCCGATCAGCCGCCGTGCCGGCCGCCCGGCCCGGTCCCGGATGTCCATCGCGATGCCGCTCCACGTCGTCGCGCGTACCGATCCCGACGCGACGGGCGAACGGTGCAGCACGGCATCGCCGAAGGCGCGGGCGGCTGAGGCGGTCGCACACACGACGACGACCGGTTCCCCGCGCTCGCCAAGCGCGACGGCGCGGGCCACCAGCGCTCGCGTTTTCCCCGAATGGCGGGGCCCGGACACCGTCGCCATCCGACCGGTGAAGCTCCGGACCTGTTGGCTCCCCGCGGTCTCGTCGCCCACTCCGCGACCGTACCGCCGTTCGTCTCGGCGGTTTCGCTCCGCATGGCGTGAATACGAACGCTGGCGTTGCAATCACGCCGTCCGGCGAGAATACAACGAGTTGAAGGCGACCACAGAGCCTGAATTTTCGTACCGCCGTCGTAGCCCCGCCGGTAGCCGATGCGGGAGCGGCTACGGGATCTCGAAGTGCGCGACGCCGTCGGTGTCGGTACGGCGTTCGGCCTGGCCCAGCAATTCGAGGTGCACTAAGTGTGCATATGTTTCGCTCGACGCCATCGAACCCCAGCGTTCCTTGCGGAACAGGTGATGGCTGAAGTCCTCCACGGTTGATGCATCGTCCTCGGCGTAGGCCTTGCGAAGCCGATCGAGGCGCTCGTGGTGGTGCTCCTTGATGTCGTTGCACCGGCCCGCCAGGTCGGTGAAGGGGTGCCCGTGGGCGGGTAGCACATTGCGCACGTCGGGGAGTGCGGCCACGAGATCGAGCGAGGTGAAGAAGGCGCCGAGCGAGTCACGGCCGGTGCCGATGCCGGAGATATGCGGCGTGATCGTGGGCAGCACGTGGTCGCCGGAGAGGAACGTGCCGTCCTCGGGGTTCCACAGGCAGAGGTGGTCGAGGGTGTGGCCGGGCGTGTGGACGGCGAACCAGTCACGATCGCCGAGGCGCACCGCTTCGTTGTGGCGGAGGCGGACCGACGGCTTGGGCATCGGGAAGAAGCGGCCGAGCACGGAGGAGTTCGAGGCCGACCGCAGGATTCGGTATGACATGCCCTTCTTCATGTTCGGGATGAAGGGATCGCCGCCCCACGGCGGTGTGGCCCCGAAGTCCGCACGCGGCGGCGGCAGCTGCTCCTGGCCGGCATCGGGATGGGCGTGTGCCGGGTCGACGCAGTCGTCATCCATCGTGCACTGATGCGCGGAGTTGGGGTTCCATGTCATACGGAAGGCGCGGTGCGTGATGATCGCCGCATCGGACTCCTTCGCCAATCGGCCGGCGTTGCCGAAGTGGTCGGGATGGCTATGGGTGATGAGCACCTGCGTGATGTGCTTCGTCTTGAGACCAGCGGACCTGAGCCGGGTCTCGAGCGCCTTCCAGCTCTTCGGACCGGGCAGGCCGGGGTCGACAATGGCGATGCCCTGCTTGCCGACGATTGCGTACGTGTTGATGTGGGCGAGACCGGGGAGTGCGATCGGCAGCTGCATGCGCAGGACTCCGGGTGCGACTTCGGTGACCTCCTCGCTCGCCGGCTCCTTCTCCTGCCGCGTCACGGAGGGGGGCGGGGTCGCGAAATCAGTCACAACTCCACTTTACGAGGGCGGATTCGAAAACCACCCATCGGCCCGAAGAGGCCGGTGTGTCACTTGGCACGAACGCGTCGGCTCCACCTACGGTGCTCGGTCAGGAAGTCGACCCGTCGAGGTCGAGAATCAGGAACGTTCGGAGGACGCAAGTGAAGCTCAGCGTGATGCTCAACTACGCCGGTGATGTGAAGGCGACGGCCGACGAGCTCGGCGTCCTCGAGAAGGCCGGACTCGACTGCGTCTGGGTCGCCGAGGCCTACAGCTACGACGCCATCTCGATGATGGGCTACCTCGCAGCGAAGACCAAGAAGGTCGAGATCGGGTCGGCCATCGTCAACGTGTACTCGCGCACGGCGACGCTGCTGGCCATGACCTTCGCGGGCCTCGACTACGTGTCAGGCGGCCGGATCAACTGCGGTCTCGGCGCATCCGGCCCCCAGGTGATCGAGGGCTTCCACGGCGTGGCGTACGAGAAGCCGATGCAGCGCATCAAGGAGACCATGGAGGTCTGCCGCCAGGTCTGGAAGCGCGAGGTCATCGACTACCACGGCAAGACCATCGACATCCCGCTGCCGAAGGGCGAAGGCACCGGCCTCGGCAAGCCGCTCAAGCTGATCAACCATCCGGTCCGCGACTCGATCCCGCTTTGGTGGGCGTCGCTGAAGGGTCTCAGCGTCGAGGCAACGGCGGAGCTGGCGGACGGCTGGATCCCCGTGTTCTACATCCCGGAGAAGGCCGACCTGGTGTGGGGTGACGCGCTCGCGCTCGGCCGCAAGAAGCGGTCGTCAGCAATGGCGCCGCTGCAAATCGTTGCCGGTGGCGCGGTGCTCATCACCGAGGACGAAGACCTCATCACCCGCACTCTCGACGCGGGTCGCCCGCAGGCCGCGCTCTACGTCGGCGGGATGGGCGCCCGAGGCAAGAACTTCTACAACGACATCATGTCCGCGTACGGCTGGGAGGGTGAAGCGAAGTCGATCCAGGATCTGTACCTCGACGGCAAGAAGGCCGAGGCCGCCGCTGCGTTGCCGCGTGACTACCTCGCGGCCGGTGCCCTCGTCGGCCCGCTCGGTCATGTCAAGGAGCGTCTCGCGGCCTACAAGGAGGCCGGCGTGACGCACCTCCAGATGGGTCTCGGCGGCTCGCTTGACCACAAGCTCAAAACGGTCGAGACGATCCGCGCCCTCGTCGACGACATCTGAACAGCGCTCATCCGGCGTTTGCGGCCCGAAACAGGCCCTTAGCGCGATTTACCTCATCGGAACCAGGCTTCTGTGATTGACGTCACTCGCACCGAGTAGCTACGGTGCTGACAGGGGTGTGATCGTCATCACACAGATTCCACACAAGCACCACACCAACCGTGGCTGACACGTACCACCCTCACACCACCGACACCGCAGCGGGGCTTCTGTTGCGGCATCGGTCCATCACCTTCTCCAGGGGGAAACGAATGAACCATCGAAAGAGGCTCACGGGCCTTGTCGCCATCGGTCTGGCGGTCGCCTTCGTCGCATCTACGGATGCCACGGCTGCGACGAAGACCACGAAGAAGAAGGTCGTCGCCACCAAGAAGACGACCGCACCAGCCGTCACTGCTGCCACGACGGCACCAGCGGCAACGACTCCCGCACCGGCTGCCGGCGGTGGAAGCGGCGGCAAGGCCGTTTGGGGCCTCGAGGCGGAATCCTCCGAGGGCTACCTGCCGTCCAGCTCCAACTGCGCCATCTCCTGCTACCAGGTGTTCACCTCGATGGCGGAGCGCCTCTTCGCGGTCGACGGCAAGGGCCAGATCACCCCGTGGCTGGCCGATTCGATCACGCCGGCGTCCGACTACAAGTCCTATGTCATCAAGGTGCATCCGGGCATCAAGTTCCACAACGGCGAGGCGCTTAATGCCGACGCGGTGAAACTCAACATCGACGACTTCGCCTGTGGCTCGGTGACCTTGGCCGCATGGTTCCCGCTCAACGGCTTCGGTGCGCTGTGCAAGGCCGGCAAGCTCCAAACGGGCGTTGCGTCCGACGGGGCCAACACGGTCACGGTCACGCTGCCCGGTCGCTGGGTCTCGCTGGCGTCATATCTCGCCTCGGGCCAGACCTACATGATGGCCCCAGCCCAGATCAAGGCCGCCGATCGCAACAAGCCGATTGGTACGGGTGCGTTCAAGTTCAAGGAGTGGATCGTCGGCGACCACCTCACCGTCGTGAGGAACCCCGACTACTGGCGGACCCCGGCGAAGCTCGACGAGATCGAGTTCCGCCCGATCCCCGACGAGTCGGCCCGCATTGCCCAGCTCCAGGCCGGACAGCTGCAGTTCATGCAGACGTCCAACCAGCTGACGATCGGCGACCTCACCAAGCTCGCCGGCGACAAGAAGATCAACTTCAACGTCGGCAGCCAGACCTTCGGTGAGGTCAGCTACGACATGCTGAACAACGGCGTCGCTCCGTTCAACAACAAGAACTGCCGTGTTGCCGCTGCGTACGGCCAGGACGTCGACACGCTGATCAAGCTGCGTTCGCCCGGCTCGGTGAAAGCCAACGGCCCGTTCCCTGCAGGTTCGCTCGGCTACCTGCCGAACACCGGCTACCCGGAGTTCAACCTCGACAAGGCCAAGGCCTCGTTCGCCCTCTGCAAGGCCGAGCTCGGCGGCGGCGACGTCTCCTTCACGCTCGGCACCACCACGGTTCCGGACAACATCCAGACGGCCGCCATCCAGAAGCAGATGATGGAAGCAGTCGGCTTCAAGGTGAGCACGGTCAACATCGAGCAGCAGAAGTACATCGGTGTCGCCCTCGTGGGTGCCTACCAGTGGTTCCAGTGGCGCAGCCACGGCGGGTTCGACCCGGACCAGCAGCGCGTGTGGTGGCACAACGAGATGAATCCCCGTGATGCCAGCAAGAACCTGGTGTTCGACGGCAAGACCATCGACATCAACCTCACGCGCGTCTCCGACGGCACCGTCGACACCGCGTTCGACCAGATCCGGCAGAACTCAGATCCGGCCGTACGCAAGAAGGCGGCCGAGGCCATCAACCAGGCCTTTGGCGACAACGCCTACGACCTGTGGCGCTGGCGCACCGTGTGGGGCGTCGGAGCCTGCAAGACCTGCAGCGGCTACACCGGTCAGAAGACCCCGTCCGGCGCAGCTGTCGTGGACTTCCCGACCGGCCTCGTCGCCGACATGGGAGTGCTCACGGTCAAGTGATGCTCGGTCAGCAACGGCTGACCGTCCCGTCCTTATGCTGAAGAAATGGCTGGTTGAGTCGTGAGTTACTTGCAGAGGCGCGTCGCGCTTGCTCCGCTGTTGTTGGTCACCGTCAGTTTCCTGACCTTCTGGTCGCTCCGATTGATCGGATCGAACCAGGAGATCGTGCAGGGAATGCTCGGTACCAACTACACCGACGACAACGCAATTCGACTCACCAAACAGCTCGGACTCAACCGGCCATTCTTCTCGCAGTACTTCCACTGGCTGTTCAATCTGCTCAGGGGCGACCTCGGCACTTCGTTCTACAGCCGCCAGTCGGTCTGGTCGTATCTCAAGACCGGTCTGCCGACGTCGTTCCAACTCGTGATCATGTCGCTGCTGTTCGGCCTCATGATGTCGATGCCGCTGGGCATCATCGCCGCCTACCGGTCGGGCACGAAGCTCGACCGGGGCATCGGTCTCATCAGCTTCGGACTGCTCTCGCTTCCCGGATTCGTCATCGGCATCTTGTTGCTGTTCACCTTCTGCGTGCGCCTGCGCTGGTTCCCCGCCGGACAGAGCGTGCCGTTCTCACAGAGTCCATGGCAGGCCACGTATCACCTGATAGTGCCGGCCTTCACGCTTGCGCTCGGCCTCATGGCCACCTTCCAGAGAGCGCTGCGCACCGACATGGTGAACAGCCTCCAGGAGGACTACATCACACTGGCCAAGTCGAAGGGTCTGTCCGACCGGTACATCCTTCTGCGCCACGCGCTTCGCCCGTCGAGCTTCACGTTGCTCACGCTGGCCGGCATCACCGTCGGCGGCCTCATCGGCAACGCCTTCATCGTGGAGAACCTCTTCACGCTCGATGGCCTTGGCCGCAAGGTCATCCAGGCGCTGTTCCAGCGTGACATCCCGGTCGTGTTGAGCGGCGTGATGATCATCACCTTCGTGTTCGTCATCACCACCACCGTCGTCGATCTGCTGTACGGCGTCCTCGACCCCCGCGTGCGCCACATGCGCGCCGTGGCCTGAACAGGCGGAGCGAACACTCATGAGCCTTCAGACATCGCCGTCCGTTGCCCTTTCCTCCGCGGTCGCGTCCACGTCGCCGACGTCTACCGCAGTGGCGGCCACGACCCGCAAGAGGGGATTCGGCATCCCGTTCTGGGTCTTCGTCGGATGGCTCGGCATCGTGATGATCTGGGCCGTCTTCGGCAAGCATCTCCCGTTTGCTCATAAGGGCCCCGACTACATCACGGCCGCGGCCATCAATGATGGCCATTGGACGAAGGTCTTCAGCATGAAGCACCTCCTCGGCACGGATCAGAACGGCAATGACTGGCTCTCGGCCGCCGTGGTGGGCGCCCGCAACTCGATGATCATCGCCTTCGCGACGGTCTTCCTCGGCTTCCTCCTGGGCGGTGCGCTGGGCATGATCGCCGGCTACCGCAAAGGCAAGGTCGACACGGTCCTGACGTTCTTCACCACCACGCTGTTGAGCATCCCGCCGCTGCTGTTCATCATCTTGCTGCTGACGATCTTCACCGCAGGCGGCAACGGCTCGGGCATTGCCCAGGGCCTCCAGACGTCCGTATGGAAGCTGTCGCTCTCGCTCGGCATCTTGTCCGTGCCGATCCTGTTCCGCGTCGTGCGGGCCAGCACGATCCAGTTCGCGAACCGAGAGTTCGTGCTCGCCGCCCGATCGATGGGTGCATCGAGCACGCGAATCCTGATGCGCGAGATCCTTCCCAACGTGGTGAAGCCGATGGCCGCCTACGGGCTCGTGTCCGCAGGCTCCGTGATGGTGATCGAAGGCGCGCTCAGCTACCTCGGGATCGGCGTCGGCGAGGGTTGGGCCTGGGGCAAGATGATCGCTACCGGGTCGGGTTCCACGATCCTGCAAAAGGGTCCGAACGTCGCGTTCGTGCCGATCGTGATCCTCTTCCTCACGGTGCTCTCGTTCAACTTCATCGGCGACAAGCTGCGGGAGCGGCTCGAAGTGAAACAGGGCGGCATCTGATGGCGGACCTTCTGGTCGTCGACAACCTGAAGACGTATTTCCAGACCGAACGTGGTCTGGTCCGAGCCGTTGACGGGGTCACCTTCACGCTCGAGGAAGGCCGCACACTCGGCGTCGTGGGTGAGTCGGGCTCAGGCAAGTCGGTGCTCTCCCGGTCGATCATGAACCTGCTCCCGAAGCGCGGTGTCCTGCGGGAAGGCACGGTGACCTTCGACGGGCAGCTCACCACGTCACTGCGGCCGAAGGAGTCACGCAAGCTCTACGGCACCGGTATGGCGATGATCTTCCAGGATCCGATGACATCACTCAATCCGGTCGTCAAGATCGGGCGTCAGATCACCGAGTCGCTGCGGCTGCATTTCGACATGGACAAGAAGTTCGCCGCTGAGACGGCCGAGGAACTGCTGCGGTCGGTCGGTATTCCCGAGCCTCGGCGGCGGCTGTCGGAGTACCCGCATCAGCTGTCAGGCGGCATGCGCCAGCGCGTCGTGATCGCCATTGCACTGTCGTGCGGCCCCAAGCTGCTGTTCGCCGACGAGCCCACCACTGCCCTGGACGTCACCGTACAGAAGCAGATCCTCAACCTGTTGGCCCGCCAGCAGGCCGAGCGTCGCATGTCGATGATCCTCGTCACCCACGATCTCGGCGTGGTGGCCGGCCGGACCGACGAGATCATGGTGATGTACGCGGGCCTTGCCGTGGAGAAGGCGCCGACGACGTCACTGTTCGCCCACATGCGCCATCCGTACACCGAGGCGCTGCTGCGGTCGATCCCGAAGATCGGCGACCCGTCGCACACCCGGCTCACCGCCATCCCCGGTCGTCCGCCCAACATGATCACGCCGCCTCCGGGGTGTCGGTTCGCGCCGCGCTGTCCGTATGCGCAGCAGAAGTGCCATGAAGAGCTGCCGCCGCTCACTGCAGATGTGGGGAACCCCGAGCATCTCTACCGTTGCTGGTTCCCGGTCGGCGTCTCGGCCAAGCCGAGTGCCCTCGTGGGCAGCAGCGCTTCAGGAGGGAACTGAGCATGGCCGGTACGGGCAAAGCCCATCTACGTCCGGAGGGCACCGCGCTGCTGCGAGTCGAGGATCTCGTTGTCGAGTTCCCCGTCGGTCGCACGGGCCTGAAGGTGAATGCGGTGTCGGGCATCTCGCTCGACGTCATGGAGGGGGAGACGCTCGGACTGGTCGGCGAGTCAGGGTGTGGGAAATCGACCACCGGCCGGGCGATCATGCAACTGCCGTCGCCGACGTCGGGTTCGGTCGTGTTGGAGGGGCAGGACATCACGCAGCTGTCCGCCGCGAAGGTCCGTGAGCTTCGCCCGCGGATGCAGATGATCTTCCAGGATCCAATCTCGTCGCTCAACCCGCGCCGCAAGGTCATGGACATCGTGGCCGAGCCGCTGAACATCTGGAAGCGGGGCACGAAGGCCGAACAGGAGGCCAAGGTCCGAAAGGTCCTCGAGACGGTCGGCATCGATCCGGATCAGGCCGGCACGCGGAAGCCGCACGAGTTCTCGGGCGGGCAGTGTCAGCGCATCTGCATCGCCCGCTCCGTCGTGATGGACCCCAAGGTCATCATCTGTGACGAGCCGGTCTCGGCGCTCGACGTATCGGTGCAGGCGCAGATCCTGAACCTGCTCGAGGACATGAAGAAGGCCTACGGGCTCACGCTGATCTTCATAGCCCACGACCTCGCCGTCGTGAAGAACGTGTCGGACCGCGTCGTGGTGATGTACCTCGGCAAGATCTGCGAGGTCGGCCCGCCCGACACGCTGTATGCCGCACCGGCGCACCACTACACGAAGGCGCTGATCGAGTCGATCCCGGAGCCCGATCCGACGATCCGTCCCGATCAGACCTCGGCGCTCGAGGGCGACCTGCCGTCGCCCATCGCGCCGCCGTCGGGATGTCGGTTCCGCACTCGCTGCCCTGCGGCACAGGAGAAGTGCGCGGTCGACGAGCCGCAGCTCGTCGATGTCGGTGGCAATCACTTTGTCGCCTGCCACTTCCCACTCCGCACCGCCTAGCCGCTCCGCACCGCGTAGCCGCTCCACACGGTCTTGCCGCTCGTCGTCGGAATCGATTCCTCCACGCAGTCGACCAAGGTGGAGGTCCGTGACGTCGACACCGGCGAGGTGCGGGCCTCGGGCAGGCACCCTCACCCGGCCACGACGCCGCCACGCAGCGAGCAGGACCCGCAGGCTTGGTGGGAGGCGCTTGTCCACGCGGTGCGGGCCTCCGAGTTGGATAGCGGTGACGTCGTCGCCATGTCGGTTGCCGGGCAACAGCACGGCATGGTGGTGCTGGACGACGACGGCCACGTCATCCGTCCGGCGAAGCTGTGGAACGACACCGAGTCAGCAGCGGAGGCCGATGCGCTTGTCGTTGCCCTCGGCGCAGTCGCCTGGGCCGAGGCCGTGGGTAGCGTGCCTCTCGCCGCGTTCACGGTGTCGAAGGTAGCTTGGCTGAAGTCGCATGAACCGGATAACTATGCGCGCTTATCATCTCTGCTGCTGCCTCACGACTGGCTCACGTTCATCCTGACCGGCCGCATGACCACCGATCGGGGCGACGCTTCGGGCACGGGCTACTGGTCGCCGGGAGACGGCCGTTGGCGGCCGGATCTGCTGCGTCAGATTGATGCCGAGCGAGACTGGTCCGCAGCCCTACCGCGGGTGCTGGCGCCCTTCGAGACTGCGGGTGTCGTCGGGTCGACCGCGGCGCAGGCGCTGGGTTTCGGGTCGGGCACCGTCCTCGTCGGTCCGGGAACGGGCGACAACATGGCCGCCGCGCTCGGTATGGGTCTCGTGCCCGGTGACGTCGTCATCTCCCTTGGTACGTCCGGCACGGTCTACGCGGTCTCGGAAGCACCGACGGCCGACGCGACCGGCGCAGTCGCCGGTTTCGCCGACGCGACGGGCCGCTACCTGCCGCTCGTCTGCACGCTCAACGCCATGAAGGTGACCGATGCCGTGGCGCGGCTGCTGGCCGTCGATCACAGGTCATTCGAGGACCTCGTGCTGGCCACGCCGGCAGGGGCGGAAGGTCTCGTGCTCGTCCCGTACTTCGACGGTGAACGCACGCCCAACCGGCCAGCGGCGACCGGTCTGCTGGCCGGCTTGCGCTCAGGGGTCACGCGCGGGCAGCTTGCACGGGCGTCGGTCGAGGGCGTGGTGTGCGGTCTGCTCGACGGCCTGGAGGCGCTTGGCGCGGCCGGTGTCCCGACGACCGGGCGGCTCTTCCTCATCGGTGGTGGTTCGCGGTCCGGAGCATTCCGGCGAGTCGTGGCCGACCTCACCGGCCGCAACGTGCACGTACCTGATGCCGACGAGCATGTGGCCACCGGCGCCTGCCTCCAGGCGGCGGCGGTGTGGCGTGCCCGCGAAGGCCGTCCGACCGATGGCCTCCTCTCGGAACTGACCGCGAACTGGAGGCTGGGCGGCGGAACAGTTGTCGAACCGGACATGTCAGTTGATCGCACGGCGATCCGTTCCTCGTACCGGACCGCTCGCGATCGATAGTCGCGCTTACTTCTTGTATGCCTGCGCGGCCGGCGACGAGTAGTCCTTCGTAAGTACGCGTATGGCATTGCGGTAGGAGCCGTCGATCGCAAAGATCGTCGTCTGCGCCTTCGCGAGACGCACCGGCTGGGAGTAGTCGATGGGTGAGCCGAGGCCGAGCGTATCGACCGGTCCGGTCTGCCTGGCGGCGTTCAGCACGCCGGCACGCGTTAGGTCGTTGTTCGCGACGGCCTTCTCGAGAATCGCCTCGAAGGCGCGTGCCTGCATCCAGCCATAGGTGAGGCCGACGTCGGGATTCTCGGTCCAGAAGCGGTTGTCGGAGTCGATCAGTTCGCTCGTGATGCGACGGATGCCCTCGGCCGAAACGTCGTCCCACTGGGTGCCGTCGCCCACGACCCATGCGCCCTGCTCGAAGGCCACGCCGGTGGCCGGTTGGACGAGCCGATCGGAGAAGCTCGCACCCATGATGATCCAGCGCGGCGCGAACCCGAGCGCCTTCCCGGTGAGCACGGTAGCGAGCGTCTGCGCCGGGCCGACCGTGAGGAACACCGCCTGGCACCCGGCACCCTTCAGCTGACCGACCGCCGAGGCGAGCTGTGTCTCGGCCGCGCCGATCTGCACGATAGGACCGGCGGTGAAGCCAAGGCGATCGCGGGCGAAGCGGATTCCTTCGGTGCCGGCGTCGCCGTAGCTCGTGGCCACCGACACGCCGCAGACCGTCGCCTTGGGGTTGGCGACCGAGTCGAGGAAGTAGGCGATGCCGTTGATCGCTTGTACCTGGTAGCTGTTGCCGATCGGGATGAGGTTCGGCGAGAGCGCCCAGCGCGCCTCCTGTGAAGCCGGGCTGGCGGTCAGCTGCTCCTGGCGCAGCAGCGGTTCGACGGCCTCGACGTTCGGCGTACCGAGGATCGAGATGAAGCCGACCACCGAGCCCTTGGTCGCGTTCAGTTGCGCGATGGTCTCATTCGGGTCGTAGTTGGTCTCGGCGCGGACGAGTTCGATGGGGTAGTGCCCGGCGATGCCGCCGCGCCGGTTGATGGCCGCGACATGCGCCTCGATCCCGGCGCTGATCACTTTGCCGATGGTCCCCCAGACGGGATGTTTCGTCGTGGTGAGGAGACCGAGGCGGATGGTCGTTCCGTCGAAGCCGACGGTGGGAATGGGCGCGGTCGGTGCGATGGCCGCCGTGGTGGTGGTCGGCACCTGCACGGTCCAGCGGCCGGCCTTGCCGGTTGCCGTGCCTGTAGCCGTGCACACCACGATGCTGCCGTCGGCCCGGATGCGCTCGGTGCCGCGTTGGGCTTTGGTGCAGGCGCTGTTGTCAGCCGGCCGCAAGGGCGCTGTGGTGGTCGGGCGGGAGGGCGAAGGGGGTGCTTCGGTGGAAAGGGGCGGCGCAGCGGTCCGCGCGGCCGGTGTCGGTGCGGGCGCGGCCGTTGGTGTCGGCGCGGGCACGGCTGTAGGGGTCGGTTTCGGTGTCGGCCCGGCCGTAGGGGTGGGTTTCGACGCGGGCTTCGGTATCGGCGCGAGCGTCGTTGCGGTTGCTGGCGTGTTGACTGTTGGACTCGCAGCGACCGGAAGCGACAGCGTTGCGGACAGGCTCGTCGGCACGCGGGTGGTGCTCGACGGCGTGATGGGGAGCATGCTGCTGGGCGGCGCGCTTGTTGCGCTTGTTGCGCTTGTTGCGCTCGTCGTGTTCACCAAGGCATCCGACCCGCCGCTGCGGATCACCTCGATCGGCTCGACCGCGGCATATGCGGCGGTTGTCGCGGTGGCAGTCTGCTCGATGCCCTCAGGCGTGCGCCCACACGCCGAGCCGGCGACCATGATGATGGCAAAGGCGAAGGAGATCAGCCGTGCGCCGAGGCCCTGTCGGTTGCGGTCGCGCATCGTCACGGAGCGAACGCTTTCACCTTCTGGAGCCGGCCGGACTGCTCGCTCGGCAGAAACCATGTACGCGTACGATCGCGGTCGAGCGCAAGATCCGCGCAGCCATTTCCGTCGTGATCGCCGACGCCAACCTGCGCATCGAGGACGCCCGTGCGGTCGGCCACGATCTCTACCGGCGCTGCGGCCGGGGGTTCGTCGGCCGCACTGTTGGGCCATGCGCTCAGGTAGTAGACGACCCCGGTCGCGGGCCGGTAGAGCGCCAGCGTGGCCCTCGTGCCGCAGAACCAGTTCGCGATGCGCAGCACGTCGCCGGGTCGACCTGCCCGGTATTCGGCCGTTGCACCGCTGTCGAAGGACACGTTGACGCCGACGCCGGTCTGACTGTACGACCGCACGCACTGTGCAGTGGTCTGCGGATCGCACGTTGGCAGTGCACGGACCCGCAGACTCGGCAGGCCGGTGTCGCGGCGGGTTTGCGCAAGCACTATTGCGCCGCCAACCAGTAGCGCAACGGCAACCGCTCCCGCGATCCAGACGCGGCGGCGGCTCGGGGCCACGAGCGGCGAGGCGGCCTCGAACACCTCGACGCTCGATCGCCGTTGGAACGCCCGCGTCGTTCGGGCCGCACCTTTCGCCGATTTCTCCGACCTCGGCGCACCTGCGGATTTCAAATCTGTATGCTCGCTTACGGTTTTGGCCGACGCACCTCGGCCGGGCAACGGCTGGTATTCGGCGGGGCGCCGTAGTGCCTCGGCGAATTCGTGCATGCTCGGGAATCGTTCCGAAGGGACGCGACACATGGCCCGTTCGACGACACCTGCGAGCGGCCCATGGTCTTCGGATCGCAGTGGATCGTGCGTCCCGACATCGGCTGCGCGCAGTACGGCGAGGGGCGTGGGTGCGTCGAACGGCAGCCGGCCGGTTAGCGCTTCGTAGGCGACGACGGCGAGCGCGTACTGATCGCTGGCCTGACTCGGTTCTGCGCCGTCGGCCACCTCAGGATCGAGGTAGCCGGCGGTACCGAGGGCGAGGTCGGTATTGGTGAGGCCGGTGTGGGCGGCGTCGCGGGAGATGCCGAAGTCGGCCAGCAGCGGCAGATCGTCCGATGTGAACAGCACGTTCTGGGGCTTGATGTCGCGATGCAGGATGCCTTTGCGATGCGCGGAATTGAGGGCCTCCGCAATGGGCGCGAGCACGGCCGAAGTCTCGGCCGACGTGAGCGGGCCGCTGGCGATGCGCTTCGCCAATGTGCCGTTCGGGGCGTACGACATGACGATGGCGATGCCGTCACCGTCATTGATCACCTCGAGGATGCGAACGACGTTCGGATGGTCGAGGCGGGCCAGCGTCTCGGCTTCGCGGCGCAAGCGGTCGCGTTCCTCGTCGCTCCCGAGCGCCCGCACCCGCTTGATCGCCACCTCGCGATCGATTCCACCGACCGAACGCGCCAGGTACACCGCACCCATGGTCCCGTGCCCGAGCAGTCGTTCGAGCCGGTACCCCGCCACGATCTCCGATTCGCCGCGTGTCATTGCGGGGAGGTCGTCCGGTCATGGCCTCGCACGATGCAGGAACAGAACGACCCCGCCGGGTGAGGAATGAGCACAGGACTGAAATAGCATGAAACATCGGGTGGACGCAACGGGCAATCCCGAACTTTGTCGTCGAATGCCGCTGCCACCGGCTTTCGACGACAAAGTTCGCAGGTTTCGACCCGGCCGCCTCTGCTGTGCCGCTACAGCCGGGCCAACCAGCGCTCCGCCTCGGCCGCCCGCCGCCGCAGCGTCTCGGCCGTCGCCTCGTCGATCCGCTTCAACCCCACCGTCCGGTTGAGCTGGCCGTTCACCTGCGCGTGCGTCATCCCGGTGAAGCGGACCAACTCACGGGCCAGGTCGGCATTGCGCACCCGCAGCGCTTCCTTCTGTTCAAACCGTGACAGGACGCCGGTGCCGCCGGTGCCGTCGACGCCCGAGCCGTCGAGGCCCGAGCCGTCGAGCCCCCCGCGCGGGCCGCCCGGCGGGGCCAACAACACGAGGTCGACCAGGAGGTCCGGAGCAAGCCCCGCATGGTCACCCGCATCATCCGCCCCGCCGTCGACCTCGTGCTCGCCGAGCTCCTCGTAGTCCTCGTCGAACACGCCGTGCTCTGCATGGCCGCCATCGGCAATCGTGGCCGACAGCGCCTCGAACAGTGAGAGCTGCTCATCGGGCTCGACCACCGGCTCGTCGAACGCCGTCGCATCCTCCGGGCGGGGGCCGTCGAGCGCGTCGCCCGCATCCTCGGACCGAGCGCGGAGCGAGTGCTTGCGGGATTCCGCGATCTGCGCCGCCCAGGTGCGCAAGCGCGGATCGTCGGGTATGAACAGGTAGGCCTTCTGCCGTCGCAAGCCGCTGCTCCAACGCACGAGCCGTCCGACCGCCTGGCGGAAGAACAACTCCGTCGTGGTGGTCGTGGCATACACGCCCACGGTGAGCCGGGGGATGTCGACCCCCTCGGACACCATGCGCACGGCGATGATCCACGGTTGATCGCCTGTCGCGAAATGGGCGATGCGATCGGACGCATTCGGGTCGTCGGACAGTGCGATCGTCGGGTTCACTCGCAGCTTCCAGCGCATCAGGTCGGCGATGGTGCGGGCGTGCTCCTGGTCGGTGGCAATGATCAGACCACCCGCATCGGGGCGCTTCTGACGGATCTCCAGCAGCCGCTCGTGGGCCTGTGAGAGCACGGCGGGCAGCCAGTCGCTCTGCGGCGACAGCGCGGTACGGAGGCGCTGTGACGAGCGGGTGCGGTCGAGGGCGTCGTCGAACGAAGCGGCGTTCAGTGATCCGTCGGGTGCGACCCATTCCATGAACCCGTTGATGCGCGGGAAGTAGACCGGCCGCACGACGCCGCCGTCACGCAATGCGTCGCCATAGCCGTACTCGTAGTCGGCATTCGCCTCCTCGATCGTGTAGCGGACGAAGGGGATGGCTCGTGTGTCGGACCGGAACGGTGTCCCCGAAAGTGACAGGCGCCGGTGGGCCGGTTGGAAGGCGGTGAGGACGCTCTCGCCCCACGCGCGCTCGTCGCCGGCATGGTGGATCTCGTCGAGGACGACGAAGGAGTCGGCGGCGAGTCCGCGCAGTGCGTCCGCACTCGTCGAGACCTGCTGGTACGTGGTGACGATGCCATGCATGTCACCCGCCGGCCGGCCGCTGGAGGCGCTCCATTGCGGATCGAGCTGCAGGCCGAGCCGCGCCGCGGCTTTGGCCCACTGCGTCTTGAGGTGTGCGGTGGGGGCAACGACGATGACACGCTTCGCGCCGCCGCGGAGGGCGTGGAGCCCCGCGACGACGGCGAAGGTGGTCTTCCCCGCGCCGGGGGTGGCCACAGCGAGGAAGTCCGGGTGCGGGTGCGCGTGGAAGCGGTCGAGCGCCTGCTTCTGCCAGGGGCGCAACCGGACGACTCGTTCCATGGGGCGGACGATCTTGGCATGCGATCTGCGGGCAGCCGCGCCGACCACCTGGTCCGCTGGACACGGGCGAGCGTCAGATCAGGGAGTTGCGGATGGCGTAGGCGACGGCGTGCGACCGATTGCGCAGTCCGAGCCGGCTGGTCACGTCGTGGATGACGTTCTTGACGGTCCGCTCGGAGTAGCAGACGACGGCCGCGATCTCGTTGGTGTCGAGGCCTTCGCCCAGCAGCCGGAGGATCTCGAGCTCCCTTTCGGAGATGCCGGACATCGTGATCCCGCGGGGACGGAGCACATCGCGCTGCATGCTGCCCACCCGCTCCAGAAGGGCGCCGAGAAGATCGGGCGGAAGTGTGCCGTCACCCTTGGCCACGCCTCGGACGGTATCGGCCAGGCTCGACGCCGTCGTGTCTGCCCGGCGCAGGAACGCTCCCGCACCGGCCTCCACTCCGGCCAGCACATCTCGCTCTTCCAGCACGGTGGCGATGACGATGACCCTCGGGACCCCGTTGCGCTGGATGCCCCGGATGATCCGCAGGGCCTGGTCGTCGATCGAGTCGACGACGACAACGGCGACGCGGGCGGCATCGACATCCTCGACGACGTGGAAGTCGATCTTCGAGCGGAGCTGGCCGGCGACCCCGGTCTGCAGCACCGAATCGGTGGCAATCACGAAGATCGGGAGGCGCGGGGTCGGCGGGGTGGACGGCGGGGTGGTGCTGGGTCGCGACGAGAGGGAAGACGACGGTACGAGAGGCATCGGGGGACTCCAGGCCTTGGTGGTGGTTGGCTGGGTCATCTTCCCGGGGTGCGCTTGCGGCGCGGGTGCGCAGACCTTGCATCGCGTGCTCGCGGCCGGCCCACGACGCAAGGTTCGCGTCGCGCCGCGTTGTGCCGCGTCCCGCTGCGCCCGCAGCTTTTTTCGGAGATCAGGACGCAGGAGCGATGAACACGGAGGAGCGGTAGTAGCGCAACTCCTCGATGCTCTCGCGTATGTCGTCCAATGCGCGATGACCGCCGGCCTTGCGAGGTGCGGCCTTCACCGCAGCCGGATACCACCGGCGGCTGAGCTCCTTGATGGTCGACACATCCACGCTCCGGTAGTGGAGGTAGTCGTCGATCTCCGGCATCCACTGGGCGAGGAAGCGCCGATCGGTGCCGATCGAGTTGCCGCACAGCGGGACCGACCGTGGCTCCTTCAGGTGCTGCTTGAGGAACGCGAGCGTCTGATCGTGGGCCTCGGCCAGCGTCACCGTCGATACCTTGATCGCCTCCAGAAGCCCGCTACGGGTATGCATGCCGACCACGACCTCATCCATCAGCGCCAGTTCGTCGTCGGTTGCGTGGAGCACAAGATCGGGTCCTTCGGCGACGATGTTCAGATCGTCATCCGTCACGAGCGTGGCGATCTCGACGATCACATTGCGGACAGGATCGAGCCCTGTCATCTCCAGGTCCATCCACGCGAGCATGCGCTCGACCCTACCCGGGAGCGGCCGGAACCCCGGGTTTCCAGACCGGTAGGGACGCAGGCGTGTCGCCACCTACCATCGGCGACGCATGAGCCCGAGCGGACGCGACCCAGGATCCGATGCCGAAGCCAGCCCGCTGCTCGTCGCCATCACGCGCCTCGACCCCGATCTCGCGCTGCCCGCCTACGCCCGTGCGGGTGACGCAGGCCTTGACCTCGTGGCCCGCACCGCCGCCGTCCTCTCCGCTGGCGGCGGCCGCGCGCTCATGCCGACCGGCGTCGCCGTGGCCATCCCGCCCGGACACGCCGGTTTCATCCTTCCCCGCAGTGGCCTCGCGGCGCGCCACGGCCTTTCGATCGTGAACTCGCCCGGCCTCGTCGACAGCGGCTACCGCGGAGAGCTCATCGTGGCGTTGCTCAACACCGATCCGAACGAGGACATCCGCATCGAGCGCGGCGACCGCATCGCCCAACTGGTGATCCTCGCCGTCCCCGCGGTCCGCCTGATCGAGGTCGCCTCGCTGCCCGAGTCGCCTGGCGGCGAGGGATCCCGCGGCACCGGCGGCTACGGGCACACCGGCCGCTAAGGCCCTCGCCGTCCGGCTTCCGAGGAACGTGAGGAACGTGAGGAACGTGAGGAACTATGCCAACATATGATTTTGACGGTGTCGACGAAGCGGCACTGCGGGCGAGCCCCTCTTCGAAGTGGAACCGCTACGACGCTGACGTGCTCCCGGCCTGGGTCGCGGACATGGACTTCCGAGTTGCTCCACCGATCGACGTAGCGGTGCGGGCGATCGCCGACTCGGGGCTCCACCTCTATCCGCGGTGGAGCACCTACGAAGACGTCGCCCTCGCCTACGCGGAGAGGAGCCGGAGCCGCTGGGGTGTCGAGGTCGATCCCGAGCTCGTCTTCAAGGTCTCGGAGATCGTGCAGGCGATGCACGCGGCCACGCTGGCATTCTCGGAGCCCGGCGATGGCGTGCTCATCCTCACGCCCGTGTACCCGCCGTTCCTGGCGGTTCCGCTTGATCAGCGGCGGGTGATGATCGAGCACCGCATGATGGTCCGAAACCATATGTACACCTTCGACTTTGAAGCGCTCCGTGCGCAGGTCGAGGCGACGCGACCCAAGGTGTTCCTGCTCTGCAATCCGCACAACCCCGTGGGACGCGTGTTCACCCATGCGGAACTGCGAGCGCTCAGCGAACTGGTCATCGAGTTCGACATGATCTGCGTTGCTGACGAGATCCATTCGGACCTCGTCTTCGAGCCACATCGTCACGTTGCGTTCGCCTCGCTCGGGCAGGACG
>JAYUDQ010000683.1:0-3468 GCA_043739745.1 Acidimicrobiia bacterium
TGGCCGCCTGCATCGCGGCGAAGGCCCGGGCGTGCGCGGCTTCGGCGGCCACCCGCGAGACGAGCGCGTTGAGACCGGAGACAAATGGCGCAGTGGGCACGCCGGAGATGAACGCCAGGATCCCGGTGAGCCAGATACTGGAGTGGCCTATGCCGATGAGCCCGATCGAGATGGCGAGCCCGGTGCCGAGCAGCGGGAGTGAGGGCAGTCCGCGCCGTGCCGCAACCCAACCGCCGAGCAGGCTGCCGATTGCCCAGAACGCGATGAGCGCGCCGCTCCACTCGTCGTGACCGTGCTGGCGCGCCACTTCGGTGACGGCGATGGTGACGGCCCGGAACGCGGTCCCGGCGAGGGCGAATGCGAGTACGAGTTGAAGGACCGGGCGGGTGAGCCATCGACCGGTCATCTCGAGGTGTGTGGTTCCGCGGGCCGGCTGACGCGACACGGCAACCACGCCGATAGCGGCGAGCAATGGCGACAGAGCGACGGCCAGGGACGGACCGCCGATGAGGATGGCGCCACTCACGAGCAACGGTCCGCCGATCCAGGTGACCTCGACCGCCATCGAGTCGTAGGCGAACACCCGCTGGATGTTCTCCCGTTCGGTTCGCTGCGCGAGCAGCGCGCGCACGACGGGACCGACCGGAGGAACGCTGGCACCGGCGACGAAGCCGACCGCGGCCAGCAGGACGCCGTTGTGGGTGGAGGCGAGCGCGATGAACGCGGCGACGGCCGGGATATGGACGACGGTCAGGAGCATCAGCACACGCGCCGCGCGTTGGCTGTCGAGATGGCGGCCGACGAACACGCCGATCCCACCGGCGCCGAGGGAAACCGCTCCCGATGCGAGCCCGCCGCGGGTGAGGTTGCTGCGATCGGCGACCAGCAGCAGTGAGGCGATCGGCAGCGTCACTGCTGGAAGCCGGCCGAGAGTCCCGGCAACGAATAACGGAAGGAGTGCCTTCAGTGGCGGGGTCGGCGACTTCGGGTCCGGCACGTGGCCGAGCTTCGCATGCGCGGACCGTTCCGAGGGGTCGACTTACTTGCTTCCGACCTGCTCCAACAGTCGGCGGGCGATGACCTTCAGGCACAGCGTCTCGTCGGCGCCTTCGAAGATCGATAGCACCCGGGCGTCGACGAAGTACCGCGACACGGGGAACTCCTCGGCGTAGCCCATGCCACCGTGGATCTGCATCGCCTCACGCGTCACCCACTCTGCTGCCCGGCACACGTAGGCCTTGACCATCGACGCCTCCATCGCACCCTCACCCTTGCCCATCATCTTCGCCACTTCATATGCGAACTGACGACTTGCCTGGATGATGGTGGCCATGCGGGCCAGCTTGATCTTCGTGAGCTGGTAGTCGCCGACGTTCTTGCCGAACACGTTGCGATTGTTGGCGTAGTCGACCGCGGCCTCATAGGCCGCCTGCATGAGGCCGACGGCCCGGGCCGCGGTCTGGAGGCGGCCGTTCTCGAAGCCCTCCATCTGGAAGTAGAAGCCCTTGCCGAGGCCGGTGTCCTCGCCGATGAGGTTCTCGGCCGAGACGCGCCAGTCCTCGAGCGCGATCTCGTAGGAGTGCATGCCGCGGTAGCCAATCGTGTCGATCGGTCGGCCCTCCATCTTGCCGGCGGTCCCGTCGTCGTGTGCCTGCTCGAACTGGAAGCCGTGTCCGTCGGCGATCGGCTTCGGCACGATGAACAGGCTGAGGCCACGATGGGTCTTTGAGCGATCTGGGTCGGTCCGGGCCAGCAGCAGCAGGACGTTGGCCCGGGCACCGAATGTGCACCATGTCTTCACGCCGTTGATCGCATACGTCGACCCATCGGCCGACACGGTGGCGGTGACCTTCAGCCCGGCGACGTCGCTGCCATAGTCGGGTTCGGTGACGGCAACAGCGGCCATCACGTCGGCGGTCGCGACCTTCGGCAGCCATTCCTGTTTCTGCCGCTCCGTCCCGCCCTTGACGAGCGCCCGGGTGAGGATCTCGGGCCGAGTGATGAGCGAACCACCGATGCCGAGGCTGCCACGTGACAGCTCTTCGGTCGCAACGCACATGGCGACGTACTCGCCCTCGCCACCGGTCGAGAATCCGCCATACTCCTCGGGCACGGAGAGGCCGAAGCCGCCCATCTCGGCGAGCCCCTTGATGATCTCCTCGGGCACGTCCGCATTGTTTCGGTGCACATGCTCTGCGCGCGTACGAACTTGCTCATCGGCGAAGCGGCGGAACGTGTCGGCCACCATCTCGAAGTCGGGGTCGAGGTGGCGGGGTCCACCGCTGGCTCGGGTGGCCTCTTCACCGAGCTCGGCGAGGAAGGCGGGTGCCCGGAACTCCCTGACGAACGGCATCGCCGCATCGAGGGCACCCGGTTGGAGGCCCCATTCGGTCTCGCGGCCGAGAATGCGGGATGCGACGTCGAAGGCCGCATCGGCAACGAACGCGCACGCCAGGCGTGCCTCGAGCGGGCCTTTGTTGCCGTAGTCGATCACGGCGCGGGCGTTCTCGACTGCGGACGCGGCGTGTGCGAGGTCGTAGGCGATTTGCTGATTGGCCTCGATGATGGCGTCGACGCGCCCGCCCTGCGCGGCCAGGTGTCGCACGCCCGCGTCCACGGCACCCTTGCAGACATCGACGACAGACGCAGCGACGGTGAGATCGGTTCCAGACATGGATGCAACGCTACCGAGCACTCGGCCCGATGGCCTAGTTGGCGCATCTGGCGCTACCTTTGCGCCCCGTGACCACGCACGAACGACCCTTCGGCCGCAACTTCGAGGACTTCGAGGTGGGCGACATCTACAAGCACTGGCCGGGCAAGACGATCACCGAGTACGACGACCACCTGTTCTGCATGATCACGATGAACCACCATCCCCTGCACACGAACGAGTGGTACGCGCAGGACACCGTGCAAGGGAAGAACGTCGTCGTCGGCAATCTCGTCTATTCGCTCGTGCTGGGTATGAGCGTCCCCGACGTCAGCGGTGCGGCCATCGCCAACCTCGAGGTCGAGACGCTCAAGCATTCGAAGCCGACGTTCCATGGCGACACGATCTACGCCGAGACCCGTGTGCTCGACAAGCAACTCACCTCGAAGGGCGACCGCGGCATCATCTCGGTGGAGACGAAGGGTCTCAACCAGCGTGCCGAGGAGGTCTGCTACTTCAAGCGGAAGCTGATGGTCTGGACGAATGCCGCCGCGGCAGGACGAAAGCGCCCCTACGATTCCGCCAACATCTGGGAGTGAAGCTTCGTCGGACTTCGCGGCCCTTCTCAAGCCATGGGCTGCGGCGGTCCGCCGCGACCTGCCGTGGCGGCGCACCCGCGATCCGTGGGCCATCCTGGTCTCGGAATGCATGCTCCAGCAGACGCAGGTGGCCCGGGTCATTCCGAAGTGGGAGGCGTTCCTGGAGCGATTCCCGACCGCGGGGCAATGTGCCGATTCGCCCGTCGAGGACACCAT
>JAYUDQ010000684.1:0-3467 GCA_043739745.1 Acidimicrobiia bacterium
CTGCGAGCGACTGAGCGCACGAGAAGGAAGGCCGACCGTCGGCGACAGCATCGGACCTCACGAACAGCGCGCACTCTCACCCCGCTGTTCTGGACCCACATCAACCCCTACGGCCGATTCCAACTCGACATGACCACCCGCCTCGACCTCATACGAGCACCACGCGAGCGCATGCTCTGACCACAACCACTCAGCGGGCTACCCCTGCCGCATGGGACACCGCCGGGAGTACTGGGCTGAGTTGGATCAGTTGCGCGGCACGTCGAGCCACGGCTTCGCCTTGTCGACCCGCACGTCGCCCGGCAGTCCGAGCACCCGCTCGCCGAGGATGTTGCGCATGACCTCGGAGGTACCGCCTTCGATCGAGTTGGCACGGCTGCGCAGGAACGAGCGCTGGAGCGTGCCGGCGAACATCCCGACCTCGTCGGGACGGCGCATCGAGTAGTCGCCGTACAGCATGGCGTCGGCACCCATGAGGTTCATGCCGAACTCGAGGATCTTCTGGTTCAATTCAGCGAAGGCCAACTTGCCCGTAGAACCTTCGGGGCCGGGTGTGCCGACCTTGCGGTTGGAGGCGGCGCGGATGTTCGTGAGGCGGGCGGCCTCGGCCGCGCACCACAGCTTCATCATCTCGTCCTTGATGGCCGTGTCGTCGTGGCCGTACTGCTTGTAGAGCTTGACGATCTGCCCGATCGGACCGCTACCCCGCGGTGAGACGGCGCCGCCGATCGACACACGCTCGTTCATCAGGGTGGTGAGTGACACCCGCCAGCCGTCGCCGACCTCGCCCATGCGCTCAGAGTCGGGGATGCGCACGTCGGTGAAGTACACCTCGTTGAACTCGGCATCGCCGGTCATCTGGCGCAGTGGCCTGACCTCGACACCGGGGGCGTGCATGTCGACGACGAAGTACGAGAGGCCTTTGTGCTTCTCGGCCTGTGGGTCGGTACGGGCCACGAGCATGCCCCAGCGCGACACATGGGCGAGCGTCGTCCAGACCTTCTGGCCATTGACGATCCATTCGTCACCGTCACGTATCGCACGGCTCGACAACCCGGCGACATCCGAGCCGGCGCCCGGCTCACTGAAGAGCTGACACCAGATCTCCTCCCCGGTGAACATCGGTCGGAGGTAGCGCTTCTTCTGGTCGTCCGAGCCCCAGGTGACGACGGTCGGCGCACCCATGCCGTGGCCGATCGGATTCTTCATGGCCGAGAACGGACCTCCCGCGTCGCGGATGCGCTCGTTGATGGTGCCCTGGTGTTTCGGGGTGAGACCGAGGCCGCCGAAGCCGACCGGGAAGTGCACCCACGCCAGTCCCTTGTCATATTGGGCGCCGAGGAAGGCGAGGTCGGACGTCGTTGCGGGCGGGAACTCGGCCATCAGCTCGGTTGTCAGCGTGTCGACGAGCTGAACGTCGGAATCAATGGATGGTGCGGTGTCAACCCTCATTGGCGGCCTCCTCGTTGCAGGGCGGACCGGGGTTCCGCCGTTTCTTGACCGCACGGTCTAGTTCTTGCCAGAGCCACGCGAGAAATCCGCCCCGTCCGGCCGTCGGCTCGGCACCGGCTCGGCTCAGCCGAACGTGAAGTTCGGCGGCCGCTTCTCGAGGAATGCCCGCATCGCCTCGGGATGGTCGGCGGTCTGGCTGAGCATGATCTGCGTGCGGTTCTCGAGGTCGATGCCGGCCTGCAGGCTGGGCGTCTCGAGCTGACTCCACATCACCTCTTTGGTCATCCACACGCCCATGGGACTGTTCGCCGCGATCCGCCGGGCGGTTGCGATGGCCGCCTCGACCACCGTGCCGTCGGGCACGACCTGGAACACGAGCCCGATCCGATCGGCTTCCTCGGCGTCGATGATCCGACCGGTCAACAGCAACTCGAACGCCTTCGATGCGCCGATGAGCCGCGGCAGCATCCAGCTCACGCCGATGTCACATCCAGACAGGCCGATGCGGACGAAGGCGACATTGAACTTGGCCGACGTTGCCGCAATGCGGATGTCGCTGGCCAGGGCAAGGGCAAGACCTCCACCCGCTGCCGGCCCGTTCACGGCTGCGATCACCGGCTTCGACAGCCCGCGCAGCTGCGTCGCGAGGCGGGCGATGTGCTGCTGCACGCGCATCCCGCTCGGGACGCGCCCGAGCTTCTCGCTGCCGGGGAGGTGTCCGTAGCCGGTCAGATCGAGGCCGGAGCAGAACCCCCGACCGTCGCCGGTGAGGATCACGCTCCGCACGTCCGAGTCGGTGTTCACCTCGTCGAGCGCCTGGTGGAGATCCTCGACGAGCTCCGCCGTCATGGCGTTGAGCTTGCTCGGCCGGCTCAGGGTGATGATCGCGATCGTGCCTTCGTCTTCGTGGCGGACGTTGAGTGTTCCGTATTCGGCCATGGCCGTAGTGGACACGAAGGTGGCGAGTCGGCACCAATCGAGCGCGAGCCGGCGTCAGAATCGATGCTGACCGGCCGCGCCATTGTGATCAGTCCATCACCAGATCGATGCACAAAGTCACCAAGTGTGATGACCACAATTGAGCCAATCGACCCCATTCTCCCTAGGTCGTATTCACCCGGCGCAGTCGCCGGGTTCCCTTCGCAAGCCGCTGGAGAACCGGAGTCCCCCCGCCGTGGCAACAACCGCAGAGATCGAATCCGCTCACCTCCTGCGCCGCACCGGCTTCGGCGCGTCCGCCGCCGACATCGCTTCGCTGGCACCGCTCAGTCGCGACCAGCGGGTCGACTGGGTGCTCGACATCTCGGCCAACCCACCGTTGCAGATCCCCGACTTCGTGCTGTCCAACGGCGGGCCGGACATCGACGAGTACCAGAGCTTTGTCACGATGCGGCGATGGTGGCTCGACCGGATGGCCAGCATCCCACGTCCATTCCACGAGAAGCTCACGTTCTTCTGGCACGGCCATTTCGCCACGTCGTTCTGGAAGCTCAACGACATGCGTTCGATGATGGAGCAGAACGCCGTGTTGCGGACCAACGCGTTCGGGTCCTTCGAGACCCTCGCGCAGGCGATCGCCGTCGGTCCGGCCATGCTGCTGTACCTCGACAACGCCTCGAACTACCGCGGCCATCCGAACGAGAACTTCGCCCGCGAGGACATGGAGTTGTTCACGCTCGGCGTGGACAACGGCTACACGCAGGCCGACGTCGTCGGTGTTGCCCGGGCGTGGACCGGACACAACCTCCAGTGGTCGTCATCCGGGCCACCGACGTACCAGTTCTATCCTGGCAATCACGACACCGGGCTGAAGTCGCTCTTCGGATTGGCGGCCCGGAACTGGAACGGGCCGGAGGTGATCACCGAGATGGTGAACGGCTCGCTGAAACCACGCACGGCGAAGCACATCGCCCGCAAGCTCTGGAGCCTCCTCGGTGCTCCACGACCGCAGGACGCCACGATCCAGCCGTTCGCGGACGCGTTCGCAGCTTCCGGGATGAACATCACGACGCTCG
>JAYUDQ010000685.1:0-20308 GCA_043739745.1 Acidimicrobiia bacterium
GGGGTGATGCATGCGGCGGTGAACTCGGACTGGTGGTTCGAGGCGGGCGCGCAGTCGAGGCCGAGCATCGGGTGGATCGACGGGATGCGCAGGCTGACGTTCCCCATGTCGGTCGAGGCGCTGAAGGCGTGCTCGCCGTCGTGTGGCTGACCGGCCGGGCGACGCTTCTGGACGGACGGGAATCGGCGTCCGAGCGCCTCCGCGTTGGCCCGGTAAAGGGACAGCGTGTCCTCGTCGTCGAGGAACTCCGAGTACGGCGCGGAGTGCACGACGATGTCATGCGCGCACCCGGTGGCCATTGCGCCGGCTTCGAAGATCTTGTGCACCCGCGGTTCGAGGTCCTCGAGCTCGGCCACCGTGCGCGAACGCACGTAGAACTTCGAGATCGTGTGATCCGGCACGATGTTCGGTGCGTCGCCACCCTTCACGACGATGCCGTGGATGCGGTCGGTCGGTCTGATGTGCTGACGGAGCAGGCCGATGCCGACCTGCGCGACCGTGATCGCATCGGCGGCGTTGATGCCGGCCTGCGGAAAGGCACTCGCGTGGGCCGACCGACCGCGGTAGTGAACGTCGAAGTGGCTGACCGACAGGCAGTGCATGCGGTCGGCCTCGGTGGGCGAGGGATGGACCATCATCGCCGCGTGGAGACCGTCGAAGACCCCGGCATCGAGCATCTTGATCTTGCCGCCACCGCCTTCCTCAGCCGGCGTGCCGAAGACCGTGATCGTGATGCCGAGATCGTCGGCCAGTGCGGCAAGTGCACGGCCGGCGCCGACCGCGGCGGCCGCGATGATGTTGTGTCCGCAGGCATGGCCGATGCCGGGGAGGGCGTCGTACTCGGCGCAGATGCCGAGGTGCAGCGGCCCGCTTCCGGCCGTGGCGGTGAAGGCGGTGTCCAGTCCGGCCACGCCGTAGTCGATCGTGAAGCAGCCGTCGGCGTCGAGCAGGTCGGCGACCATGCGGGCGGACAGGTACTCCTCGTAGGCCGTCTCCGAGTTGGCATGCACGCCGTGGCTGAGGGCGAGCAGCCGCTCCCCAGCCGCACCGACGATCGAACGGGCGGCGTCCTTGGCCTTCACGGCGGCAATCATCGCCCGATCGTAGGGCGTCGCGTTCTCACGCCGTGAGGTCGAAGTTGCACTGCTTCTTGCCCCAAGCGGCAATGGCGTCGGCGGCCTTGCCGAACTTGGGGTCGGCGGCGATCTTCCCGACGTTCGCCTCCATCGTCTTGACCATGGCGTCGGCCTTCGTGATGTCGATCTTCTTGAGCTTCTGGATCTCGCCATTGATCTTCTGCATGCCCGAGCTCATCGTCTTGAATTCGGTGTTGATGGCCTTCGGGGCCGAGCCCTCCGCGTCCTTGAAGGTCTTCGCACCCTTTGCGAAGGCGATGAATCCGGCCTTCAGGTCTTTCGAGTCGATTGCGCCGATCTCGTTCACGGCGGCCCGGAGCGCAGGCAGCTTGGAGCAGAAGGCGTCCTTGGCCTGCGCGCCGCCGGCGTGTCCGAAGACCAGGGTGGCCGTGAGGAACGTGCCGGAAACGATGGTGGTGATGCGGCGGGTGGTGTTGTTCACGGGCGGTTTCTCCTTTGTGGAGCAGCGCTTCGCTGCATGTCGGGGTGCGTCTTGGGTCATGACTTCGATGGGAACATTGTCGCAGTCGATGTCAAGCGATCGGGTATCGGACCGCGTTTGCGCAGTTCGTGTCAAGCCGTCCGGTTTTTGCGCCTTCCTCCCGGCCCGGCCAAGCTCCGGCCATGACCGAGCCCGATGTCGATCCCAGCCGCTTCACGGTTCACCGGTCCTCTCGCCGCGGGTTCTCGCAGGCGTACGTTCGCGAAGGGGTCGGTGGCGTCCCACTCGTCCTCGTGCACGGCTGGCCCGAATCGAAGCGCATCTTCTGGCGCGTGATCGAGCCGCTGGCGGCGGCCGGTTTCGAGGTGATCGTGCCCGACCTGCGCGGGTTCGGCGACTCCGGCGTCGGCGCGGACGGCTTCCATGACGTCCCCTCGCATGTGCGTGACCTCTATTCGCTCGTGCACGACGAGCTTGGCCACGACCGGGTCGTTCTGGTCGGTGGTGACCTCGGCGGTCCGGTCGTGCAGGACCTGTCGCTGCGCTTCGACGGCTTCGCCGACCGGATGGTGCTGTTCAATTCGCCGCTGCCCTACATGAAGGACGCGATGGTCGGCATGCGGACGCGGCCGCCTGCGGAGGCGTCCGACTACTTCCGCCGGCAGGGGAACGATGCGGATGCGCTCGCCGCTGAGCTCACGTCGGCGGCGATGCGCCAGCGCTACATCGCGACGTTCTACACGTCACGGTTCTGGGCCCATCCCGGTGCGTTCACCCCCGAACAGGTCGCGTTCCATGCCGAGCCGTTCGGCGACGAGGCCCGGTTGCGTGCCAGTTTCGGCGGCTACGAGTCGAGCTTCTCGGCGGCCGCCCGTTCCGAGGCGGGTGCGATGACGGCACCCAACCCGACCCGGACGCTCGTGCTGTTCGGCACGTCCGATCACGTGCTCTATCCGGAGTTCGACCGCATGGCCGCAGTGGTGTTCCCCGACCACGTCGGCCCGTTCCTGCTGCGCGACTGCGGTCACTTCGTCCCGTGGGAAGCAGCGCATGCGCTGATCAGTGGGACGGTGGCGTTCTGTGGGGACCTGCTCGCCGTACGGTGATCTGTTCGTGCAGCCGGTCGCTCTGGGAGCGACTGGGTGCACGAACACTCTTGCGGGTCGCGCTACTCGATGACGACGACGACGTCGCCCGCGCCGACGGTGTCGCCCGCCTTCACCTTGATCTCCTTGACCGTGCCCGACTTCTCGGCCGTGATCTGGTTCTCCATCTTCATGGCCTCGAGTACCACGACAGCCGCGCCGGCCTCGATGGCCTGACCGACCTCGACGAGCACCTTCACGATCGTGCCCTGCATCGGCACGGCGACCGCCCCCGAACCGCCGCCGGCCGCGCCGCCGCCCGCCGCGGCTGAGGCCCGCTTCGCCTTCGGCGCACCTACCGCGCTCGCAATCGCGGGGGCGATGTCCGGCACCCAGGCCTTCACCGCGAAGCGCTTGCCGTTCACCTCGACGTCGAGGTCGCGACGGACGCGGGCCGGCTCGGTCTCCGTCGCCGGGGTGCCGGTGTCGAGGCCGGTGGACGACGTCATCGCCGAAAGGTCGAGCGTGTCCTCGACCCACTTGGTCGAGTGCGTGGCGTCATGGAAGTCAGGATGTTCGAGGATGGCGATGTCGGCCGGGATCGTCGTATGGATACCGGTGATCACCGTTTCCTTAAGCGCGCGTATGGTTCGGGCGATCGCTGTTTCGCGGTCCTTGCCCCAGCAGACGAGCTTGGCCACGAGGTTGTCGTAGTACTGGCTGATGGCGTCGCCAGGCTCGTAGCCGGCATCGACGCGCACGCCGAACCCGTCGGGCCGTACGAACGTGGTGATGGGTCCCGGCGAGGGCATGAACTTGCCGCCGGCCGGGTTCTCGGCGTTGATGCGCACCTCGACGGCATGGCCGCGGCGTGATGCATTCACCTGCTCCTGCGTCATCGGCAGCGCCTCGCCGCTGGCGACGCGGATCATCCACTCGACGAGGTCGATGCCGGTGACCATCTCGGTGACGGGGTGCTCGACCTGGAGGCGGGTGTTCATCTCCAGGAAGAAGAACTTGCCGTCCTCGTAGATGAACTCGACCGTGCCGGCATTGAAGTAGCCGACGGCCTTGGCCAGCTTGACCGATGCCTCGCCCATGGCCTCGCGCAGCTCCTGGCTGAACAACGGGGCCGGCGATTCCTCGATGAGCTTCTGGTGACGGCGCTGCGCCGAACAGTCACGCTCGCCAACCCACACCACGTTGCCGTGCTGGTCGCCGATGATCTGCATCTCGATGTGGCGCGGCCACACCAGGTAGCGCTCGATGTAGGCCTCGTCACGGCCGAATGCCGACTTCGCCTCGCGCTGCGCGCTGGCGAGCTGCGACTCCGCCTCTTCGGCCGAACGCACGACCTTCATGCCGCGCCCGCCGCCGCCGAAGGCCGCCTTGATGACGAGCGGGTAGCCGAACTCGGCGCCGAACGTCGTGATGTCGGTGTAGTCCTTGAGGAACTCGGTCGTGCCGGGCACCATCGGCACGTTGGCCTTCTGGGCGGCAATACGCGAACTTACTTTGTCGCCCATCACGTCGATGGCCGATGGCGGCGGGCCGATGAAGGCGACACCACGGTCGGTGATGGCTCGGGCGAAGTCGGCGTTCTCGCTGAAGAAGCCGTAGCCGGGGTGGACGCCGTCGACGCCGCTGTCCTCGATGGCCTTGAGGATTGCCTCCGTGTTGAGGTACGACTCGGCCGACGTGTTGCCGCCGAGGGCGTAGGCCTCGTCGGCGAGGCGGACGTGAAGGGCATTGCGGTCGGCCTCGGAGTAGACGGCGACGGTCGCGATGCCCATCTCCCGGGCGGTGCGGATGACCCGGACGGCGATCTCGCCCCGGTTTGCGATGAGGATCTTCTTCAGCATGAGGCGTGCATTCTCGTCGGCGGGATGCCCCGGGTGCCACATTCGTCGCCGAGCACCGGCCAAAGCTCGCGCACCTGCGCCCAGTGGTCCGCGCACATTGGGGGTTTTCGGTGCTTTCCGCACGCAATCTGGTTCGTGGTGCGCGGACTTCTCGGAAGAGGTGCGCGGTTCGCTCTGGCACGCTGACGGTCATGGAACCGTCAGTACCCGCGCCCATCGACCGGCCTGACCTCGGCGCGCGGCTGGCGGCCTGCGGTTTTGGTCCGGTGCAGTGGTTCGAGTCGATCGGGTCAACGAACACCTGGCTGGCCGAACGGGCGCGTGCAGGTGCGCCGGCCGGTCTGGTGGCGATTGCCGACGAGCAGACCGCGGGTCGGGGTCGGCTCGGGCGGACCTGGATCGCACCGCCGGGATCGGGGCTCCTGATGAGCGTGCTGATCCGGCCGTCGATGCCGGTGGACCGCTGGCCCCTCGCGGCGTTGGCCATGGGGGTGGCGGCGATGGACGCGGTCCTGTCCGCTGGCGCGGAGAAGGCCCGGCTGAAGTGGCCGAACGACCTGATCATGCCGACGTATGGCGACCGGAAGCTGGCTGGGATCCTGGCCGAGCTCGTGATGATGGGTGGCGCACAGCCGGATTCAGGCGCGGTCGTCGTCGGTATCGGCACGAACGTCAGCCGCCCGGCAGAAGTCGACCCGGACGTTGCCGGTCGGGCGATCTGGCTGGACGAAGCGGGAGCACATAGCAGCGTGGACGACCTCGCCGTCGCCATCATCACCGGTTTCGCAGAGCGGATTCGCCAGCTTGAGGGCGACCCGGTCGCACTCCTGGAGGACTACCGCGACCGTTGCGCAACGCTGGGCCGCGACGTCAGGGTCGAGCTTCCCGGCTCCGTGCTTCTCGGAACTGCGGTGGACATCGACGCTTCGGGGCACCTTGTCGTCCGCGAGCACGCCACCGGCACCGAGACGCCCGTCAGCGCGGGTGATGTGGTCCACGTCCGCTGAATCCGCGGTTTCGGGGCGAAAACTACGAAACGATCAGACGCAGTTCTTGATGGTCCAATTGTTGACCTTGGCCAGCGACGTCTCGAGTCGCTTGTCGGCCATCAGCTTGGTGATCTTGGGCGTGAGGTCGCCCGAGACTTTCTTGGCGTCGGCCAGCTTGGTCCCGGCGAGGGTACGAAGCATCCCGTCGAGGCTGGCGAACGTGCCGCTGAGGTAGTTCAGGTCGTTCTTGATCGCCTTCGGTGCCGCCTTCGCCATGTCCTTCAGCGTCTTGGCCGATTTGCTGATCACCGCCGACGTCGCCGCCAATTCCTGGCCGGTGAGGCCGGTGAGCGCGTCCGCGGCAACCTTGAGGCGGGCGATCTCCCCGCAGAACTTGTCCGGTTTGGCCATAGCCGGCGTCGTAGAAGCCCCGAACAGTCCGGCGGCCAGTGAAAGCGTGACGGCGGCGGCCCGGGTGCGTCGACCAATCATGGGCAGAAGGCTAGCTGTGGTTCGGTCCGGGGCATCCCGGGCAACCCGTACCATGTCGTTCCTTCCGTATGAGGGATTCCCGACCATCCGCCGACCCCGACGCGCAGTCATCCCGACGCGGACGTCAACGACGGCGACGCACCTGGCCACAGCGGATGATGCTCGTCGGTATCGGCTTCGTCGCGCTCTCCATTGCCCTCATCGGCGGTCTGTACGCATACGGATCACTGAAGTTCAACCAGATCCAGCGCACGACGGTGCGCAAGGGCATCCTCGTACGGCCCGAGGTCGGCCTCCCGGTGAACATCCTGCTGGTCGGCAGCGACAGCCGGGCCGCCTTCACCGGCAAGGACAAGTCGAGCTTCGGCGACGCCTCCCAGGTCGAGGGGCAACGAAGCGACACCATGATGCTCGTGCGCGTGGACCCGAGAACCGGCGGTGTCTCGGTCCTGTCGATCCCCCGCGATCTGTGGGTGCCCATTGCCGAGGTGGGCGGCGAGGACAAGATCAACCAGGCCTTCGACGGCGGCCCTTCCCGGCTTATCTCGACCGTGCAGAGCGCGCTGGGCGTGCGCATAAACCACTACGCCGAAGTTGACTTCTCAGGCTTCCGCAGCGTCGTCAACGCAGTCGACGGGGTGACGATCTGGCTGCCCTATCCGGCGCGCGACTCGATCACCGGCCTCGACCTGCCGAACGCAGGATGCGTCCCGATCACCGGTGAGCAGGCGTTGGCGTATGTCCGCAGCCGCCACTACCAGCAGCTGCGCAACGGTAGGTGGCGCACCGATCCAACGTCGGACTTCGGCCGCATCAAGCGCCAGCAGGGCTTCATCCGCTACACGCTGCGAAAGGTAAAGGCCAGCGGCAGCCTCTCCAACATCGACGCCTTGGTGAGCTCCCTGGTCAAGACCATCACGCTCGACTCGGCCTTCAGTAGGAAGGAGGTCACCACTCTGGCCCGCCGGTTCCGAGGCCTCGCGCCCGAGACCATCCGCACGTTCGTCCTTCCGACCACCGCAGACACCGTCGGCAAGCAGCAGGTGCTGCGGCTCGATACGGCGAAGGCGAATGACGTGATCAACCGCTTCAACGGCTTTCTCGGGGTGGGTTCGATGCGCCCGGACCGGGTTACGCTGCGGATCCGCGAAGCGTGGAAGCGAAGCACGTCGGCGCAGAGCGACACCACGGCTAGCAGCGAGGTGCCACTGTCCGACATCGCGGCACGCCTCACGACGCTCGGTTTCCCGGACGTCGGCATGACCCAGTCGCCGGCCGCGGCGTTGGTGCGGACGCAGATCCGGCACCGACCGGATTCGCTTGACAAGGCGCAGTACGTCGCCGCGTTCCTCGTCGGCGGTGCCGATCTCGTCGAGGATCCGTCGCTCAAAGCCGTCGATCTCGAGGTGCGAATCGGGAATTCGTATGCGGGCATACGGGAGAAGCCGATCGGTCTCGTCGGTCCGAAGCTGGCCGACAACGACGACGCGGCATCCCATCCGTGCAACGGCGGGGCCGACCCGGGCCTCGATGCCCGCACTGCGGCCGTGTCGATCGGCAAGTAGGGTCGCCGCCCGATGAAGGGGATCATTCTTGCGGGCGGCAGTGGGACCCGGCTGCATCCGGTCACCCGCACGGTGTCGAAGCAGCTGCTCCCGGTGTACGACAAGCCGATGATCTACTACCCGCTTTCGGTGCTGATGCTCGCAGGCATCCGGGAGATCCTGGTCATCTCCACGCCGAAGGACCTTCCGCTGTTCCGTGACCTCCTCGGGACCGGTGAGGAGCTCGGGCTCACCTTCGCCTACGCCGAACAGGCCGCGCCGAACGGGCTGGCCGAGGCGTTCATCATCGGCCGGGAGTTCGTCGGCGCCGACTCGGTGTGCCTCGTGCTCGGCGACAACATCTTCTATGGCGAAGGGCTTTCGGAGCTGCTCGTGGAGAGCGTCGCCACAACCGAACGCGACGGTGGATGCTGCCTCTTCGGCTACAAGGTCACCGATCCGGAGCGCTACGGCGTGGCCGAGGTCGACTCCGGTGGCCGCATCCTCACCATCGAGGAGAAGCCGGAGAAAGCCAGGAGCAACCTCGCCGTCACCGGCCTCTACTTCTACGACAACAGCGTCGTGGACATCGCCGCCGCACTCGAGCCGTCGGTGCGCGGCGAGCTCGAGATCACCGACGTGAACCGCAAGTACGTCGAACGGGGAACTGCCCGGCTGGCGCGATTCGGGCGCGGCATGGCTTGGCTCGACACCGGCACGCACGACTCGCTCCTCGAAGCGGCCACGTTCGTGCAGGTGCTCGAACACCGACAGGGCGTGCAGATCGCCTGCATCGAGGAGATCGCCTACGAGCAGGGCTGGATCGATGCGGATCAGCTGACCGAGTTGGCCGAGCGGCTCGGCAAGTCCAGCTACGGCCAGTACCTGCGGCGGGTCGCGGCCGAGGCGCGATGACCTAGGCTCCCCGACTCGTGAAGCTCCTGGTTACCGGTGGCGCCGGGTTCATCGGCGCCAACTTCGTCCACTACACGCTCGCTCATCATCCCGAGCACAAGGTCACGGTGCTCGATGCGCTCACCTATGCGGGCGATCGCACGAAGCTGGATGGGGTGATCGACCGCATCCGCTTCGTCGAGGGCAGCGTCTGCGACCAGGCGCTCATGCACGAACTCGTCGCCGACCACGACGTCGTCGTGCACTTCGCGGCCGAGTCGCACAACGACAACTCGCTGCACGACCCGCGTCCGTTCGTGGAGACGAACATCATGGGGACGTTCACCGTTCTGGAAGCAGTACGTGCGCATAGCAAGCGCCTGCACCACATCTCGACGGACGAGGTTTACGGCGACCTCGAGCTGAACGATCCGGCGAAGTTCGAACCGGAGACGCCGTATCGGCCGTCGAGCCCGTACTCGGCTACCAAGGCCGCGTCCGATCATCTCGTGCGCGCATGGGTGCGCAGCTTCGGGGTCCGGGCCACGATCTCGAACTGCTCCAACAACTATGGGCCGTACCAGCACGTCGAGAAGTTCATCCCGCGCCAGATCACCAACGTGCTGAGCGGCGAGAAGCCGAAGCTGTACGGGACCGGTGAGAATGTCCGCGACTGGATACACGTGGACGACCACAACTCGGCCGTCCATGCCATCCTCGACGGCGGCCGCATCGGCGAGACCTACCTCATCGGCGCCGACGGTGAGCTGAACAACAAGGTCGTGCTCGAGCAGCTGCTCGCCATCATGGGCCGGCCGAGCGACTGGTACGACCATGTGAGCGACCGTCCCGGCCACGACATGCGCTATGCCATCGACGCCACCAAACTCCGCGACGAGCTCGGCTGGCGGCCCCGCTACACGAGCTTCGGTGAGGGCTTGGCGGCAACGGTGGGCTGGTACCGCGCCAACGAAGACTGGTGGCGTCCGCAGAAAGACGCAACCGAGGCCAAGTACGCCGAGATCGGCCGGTAGCTGACGATGCGGGTGCTCATCACCGGTGGGCGAGGTCAGCTCGGCACCGAGCTCGCAGCCGTCTGCGACACGGCGGGCGACGAAGTAATCCTCTGCGCGCATAGCGATCTCGACGTGTCTGATCGCGAGTCGGCACTGCAGGTCGTGGGCGCGGTGCGTCCCGATGTGGTCGTGCACGCCGGCGCGTGGACGAACGTCGACGGCTGCGAGACCGACCCTCAGCGCGCATACCTTGTGAACGCGCTGGGGTCGCGCCATGTGGCCGAGGCCGCTGCGCTCACCGGGGCGCGGCTCCTCTACGTCTCCAGTGACTACGTGTTCGATGGTCGTGGCAGCGGTCCGGAGGGGGGCGGGGCCTACACCGAGTGGGACGCCACCGGGCCCATCTCGCACTACGGCCGTTCGAAGCTCGGCGGCGAACACGAGGTGATATCCGTGCTCGGACCCGCAGCCACGATCGTGAGGGCCAGTTGGGTGTGCGGGCGCCACGGCGCGAACTTCGTGAAGACGATGCTGCGACTCGCCAACGACCCCGAAGCCAAGCCGGTGACCGTCGTCGACGATCAGCTCGGCTGTCCGACCTTCACGGCCGACCTCGCCGTCGTCATGCGCCGGCTCGCCATTTCGCGCATGCCCGGGCTCTTCCATGTGTCGAACAGCGGTCCGGTCACATGGTTCGCGTTCGCGCAGATGATCTTCGCGGCCGCGGGTGCCGAGGTGTCGCGCGTCGTCCCCATCCCCACGGTCGATCTGCTGCCCGCCCGCCCGGCGCCGCGTCCAGCGTTCTCGGTGCTCGACAACGCCGCGCTCCGGGGGAGCGGCCTTGCGCCGATGCCGTCATGGGAAGACGCGCTGCACGACACCGTCGAAGCACTGCGGTGATCCGACGTGGTGCGATGACCCGACGCACTTTGGTGACCGGGACCATGGCCGTCTCGTGACCGACGGGCCGGCGCGCACGAGCGCGATCGATGTCGTCATCGTGAACTTCAACGCCGCCGATCACCTCGACGCATGCCTTCGGAGCGTTGTGGGGGCCCCGGGCGTCGGGTCGGTCGCAGTGGTGGACAACGCGTCCACCGACCGCTCCTCGGCGATCGTGGGGGCCTTTGCAGGCGTTCGCTGGCTCGCAACCGGGACGAACCTCGGATTCGGAAGGGCCGCCAACCGTGGAGTCGCGGCGGGATCGGCAGACCTGGTGCTCCTGCTCAATCCTGACGCAGCGGTGATGCCCGGTGCGGTCGACGCGCTGGTCGCCTCGCTGGCCGGCCGCCCGACCTGTGGCGTCGTCGGGCCGCGTATCGAGAACGTCGATGGTTCGGTCTACCCGTCCGCCCGCTCGTTTCCGAGCTACGTCGACGCCATCGGCCACGGCTTTGTCGGACTCGTCCGGGCCGATAACCCCTGGAGCCGGCGCTACCTCGGCGGCGACTCCGTCGAATGGGTCTCGGGCACCGCCATGCTGTTGCGGCGCGAAGCCTTCGAGGCGGTAGGCGGCTTCGATGAGGACTACTTCATGTACGTCGAGGACGTCGACCTCTGCTGGCGAATGCACCGCGCAGGCTGGACTGTCCACTACGAGCCCGGCGCAGGCGTCATCCATGTCATCGGAGGTTCGAGCGAAGCCCGGCCGCTGCGGATGATCGCGGCCCATCACCGGTCGCTCCTGCGGTTCGCGAACCGCACCACTCGGGGTGTCCGACGCCTCCTGCTGCCGATCGTGGCCGTCGGTCTCGTGGCCCGCGCCCTCGGCGCAGCCGTCCTTCGTCTGGTGCGCCGAAAACCTCCGGCCGCGAGGTGAACGGGCGAGGAGGCCGCTGGGGCTAACCTCTCGCCCTCGTGGGTAAGGCCTCCAGCAACAAAAAAGTCGCTCGTGCTGCAAAAGCGGGCGGCGGTGTGTCCCGGCGTTCCCGGTCAACATCGTGGTCGTTCAACGGCGCCGTGATCGGAATCGTGATCGCGGGCGTGGCGCTCGTCGTCGGATCGATCATCGGCCGGTCGTCGCTCTTCGCGGCGCCATTCAACGCGCAGACCTCGCAGAAGTACAAGAACAAGCTGGCCAGCCTCCAGAAGGAACTGGTCAAACTGGAGAAGGTGACCAAGCCGGACACGAAGAAGGTCAAGGCCCAGACGGACCTCGTCAACAAACTGGTCTCCGACTCGCATTGGCATGCCGCATACGGCATCTACGACTGCGACGCGTATCTCGGCAAGGTCATCGACAACGCCGACGGCACGAAGACCGTGCAGGGGTCGATCGACGCCACCAACTTCCCGGACACGGCCGGCATCCATGCCCACGACGACGGCCTGATCCACATCCACCCGTTCCTGGACCGGGTGGCCGGTAAGAAGGCCCGCCTCGGCGTGTTCTTCGATGCCGTGAAGATGACGATGTCCGACAAGAAGATCGTGTTCCCGGCCGACGCGACGGGCGTGAAGAAGACGACGCTCGACGTGGACAAGAAGAAGTGCAAGGGCAAGACGGCAGAGATCAGCGTGCTGGTGTGGGACTCAGCCAAGGACACGGAGCCCCAGCGTTACACCGGCGGGTTCCGCAAGGTCCCGCTGAAGGAGAGCGCGGCATATGCGTTCGTCTTCGCACCCAAGGGCACCGTCGTGCCGATCCCAGGCTCGATCGCCACGCTCGAGAAACCGGCCGACGTGGTTGCACCCGCTGGTGCAACAACGACGACGATCGCCGGGCAGACGTCCTCGACCATCGTCACCACCGGCTCCACCCCGGTCTCGGTGGTCGTCGGTGGCTCGACCACGATTCCCGGCGCCTCCACCACGGCCGGCCCGTCCCCCACGACTCGGGCGGGCTCGACGACCACGGCAGGCTGACCGCACATGGCCGAAGGACTGCGCGCCATCGTGCTCGTCGGCGGTGAGGGCACACGACTGCGACCGCTGACCCTCACCCGTCCGAAGCCGATGCTGCCGATCGCCGGCATCGCCATCATCGAGCGCAAGCTGCGACACCTCGCAGAACATGGCATCACCGAGGCAGTGCTGTCGCTGGGCTACAAGCCTGATGCCTTCCTCCGGGCGTTCCCGGAAGGGCGTGTTGCGGGGGTACGCCTCATCTACGCCATCGAGCCCACTCCATTGGATACGGCCGGCGCCGTGCGCTTCGCTGCTGATCAGGCCGGCTACCGCCCCGACGACGGCGACGATTCGCCGATCGTCGTGGTGAACGGCGACGTCCTCACCGAGCTCGATCTGACCTCGCAGCTCGCGTTCCACCGCTCGTGTGGGGCGGAGGCGACCATCGCCTTGACGCAAGTCGAGGATCCGTCCGCCTTCGGCGTCGTGCCGACCGATGCCGATCAGCGGGTCATCGACTTCGTCGAGAAGCCTCCCCGCGAAGAGGCGCCGACGGATTGGATCAACGCCGGTGCCTATGTCCTGGCTCCCCGGGTTCTCGCCCGCATCCCCGTCGGCGAGCGGGTGTCGATAGAGCGGGCGACCTTCCCGCTCATCGTGGCCGCGGGCGGCCTCTTCGCCGTCCACTCGCCGGCCTACTGGATCGATGCCGGCATTCCGGCGACCTACCTGCAGGCGAACCTCGATGCACTCGCGGCCGGCGCCGCCGGGGTTGGCGAGGACGCCCGGGTACTCGGTGAGGTGATCGAGTCCGTGATCGGCGCGGGTGCGGTGGTCGAGTCGGGTGCCGTCGTCGAGCATTCGGTGCTGTTGCCGGGGGTCGTCGTCTCGGCGGGAGCGATCGTCCGTGACTCGATGATCGGCGAGGGCGCGGTCATCGGCATCGGTGCATCGTTGAGTGCACTTACGGTTGTCGGTGATCGTGGTCATGTTGACGCCGGAGTCGCGCTCGTGGCCGGACGGGTTCCACCGGGCTGACCCATGCGTCGAGCGTCGAGGGGTTCGGCGGTGCGCCGTTAGATTCGGCGAATGCGCATCGGCATCTTCATGTTCCCATCCGACATCGACTCGTTCGTAGCCGACTCGAAAGCCATCGCGTCCGACGGCTTCGCCACGATCTGGGTGGCGCAGACCTTCGGCATGGAGATGCTCACGGCGATCGCCGTCGCCGGCCGCGAGGTGCCCGGCATCAACTTCGGCACCGCCGTGGTACCGACCTATCCGCGTCACCCGGCCACGATGGCTTCGCTGGCGCTCACTGCCCAGGACGCCACGAAAGGACGTCTCCTTCTCGGCATCGGGCTCAGCCACAAGGTCGTGATCGACGGCATGTTCGGTATGTCGTTCGACAAGCCGGCCCGCCACATGCGCGAGCACCTGTCGATCCTGCTGCCCCTGCTGAAGGAGGGCAAGGTCGCCTTCGAGGGTACGACGCTGACGTTCCGAGGCTCCATCCAGGTGAAAGGTGCGTCGGCTCCGCCCGTGCTTCTCGCCGCCCTCGCGCCGGAGATGTTGAAGCTGGCGGGTTCGGTCGCCGACGGGACCATCACGTGGATGGCCGGGCCCCGCACCGTCGAAGAGCACATCATCCCGGGCATGGCGCCGTCTGCAGCAGCCGCCGGCCGGACCGCACCGACCACCGTTGTCGGGTTGCCCTTCTGCCTGACCGATGACGCGGACGCAGCCCGCGAGCGCGCGGCCAAGGAGTTCGTGATCTACGGCCACCTCCCTTCGTACCGCGCCGTGCTCGATCGCGAGGGAGCCGCCGGACCGGCCGACATCGCAGTCGTCGGCGGCGAGGCGGCGATTGCTGCCGGCGTGCAGCGGATGGCCGATGCCGGAGCCGATGAGTTGGTTGCGAGCATCTTCGGCTCGCCCGAGGAACGCGACCGCACCCGGGCTTTCCTCAAGACGCTGATCTGATTGCGTGCGGGGCCCGGCGCCGCTCGCCGGGGCTCGCTTCGCCACCCGTACGTGTGCGCCTCGTTGGGCGCTCATGGCTTCACTCACTCGCTGCGCTTACTCGTTCTCGCATTCGGCCACGGCGCCTTTGCCGTGGTCCGTATCCGCCGCTCTGATTGCGTGCGGGGCCCGGCGCCGCTCGCCGGGGCTCGCTTCGCCACCCGTACGTGTGCGCCTCGTTGGGCCACGCGGGTGGGGTGGGTCAGTTCAGGCGGGCCCGCAGTCGGTCGCGCTCGACGCCGAGTTCCATGACGGCCAGCGGGTTCTGGACGTCGAGCTGATCGAGCGAGAACGACGCCTCGTCCCAGCAGCCCACCGCGTCGAGCAGCCGCACCAGCTCGCGGCCTTCGTCGAGAACCATGCCAGGCAGACACGACCGCATCCGCATCACGGCCGTGAGTCCTTCGACATCCCGTGTGCGCGCATAGTTGGCTTTCAGATTCGCGAGCATCCGCACGAGGATCGTGTCGTCCGGTGTGGGCGCCAGCATTGCGTAGTCGAGCTGCTTGTCCTCGCCGAACGTCGATCGATAGCGCCCTTCGACCCCGTTCAGATCGAGCAACTCACCGCCGTTGAACGGATCGATGAAGATCGTCTCGGCCGGATCGTGGAACACCTTGCGACCCGAAAGACCGGCAAGAGTGACTCCGCCCGGCGCGTTGGGCGCATAGCCGAGCAGAAAGTGCCCCGGCATGCCGACGCCCCACATGGCGAGCCCGAGCCGTTCCGCAACCGCTATGCCCACGATCGCAAGGCTGATCGGGATGCCAAGCCGCCGCTGGAGCACGTCAGGCAGGAACGAGTTCCGCACGTCGTGATAGTCGTTCCCGTTACCAGCAAAGGCACACGTCACGAACAGATGGCGGTGCCAGTCCTCGAAGGCACCTCCCGGTGACTCGGACGCGAGCCGGTCGAGGCCGGCCAACGTCGTATCGATGTCGGCCGGGTCGGCCGTGAAGCGACTGCGGTGGGCGCTGAGCAGCGTCGCCGCCCGGTCCAGCCGCATCGTCGTAGCCGGGTCAGCCCGAGCCGCGAAGGCCTGGTGCCACCATGGCGCCAACGGTGACGGCTCGATCATCGGATCAATGATGGCCGATGACGACAGCAAGAGCGGCGCATCCAGCACCTCCGCGACGGTCACCTACGCTCAGCGCTCGTGCTCGGAGTCCTTCGCTCGTCCCGCGCGCCGCGCCTTGCCGCTGTGCTCGTCGTCGCCATCGGCGTGCTCTGCGCGGTCGTGATCGCGATGCGCACCCCGGCGTGGGAGTCCAACGACGAACCCGACCACGTGCGCAACATCGAGATCCTCGCAAGCGGCCACTGGTACAGGATCGAGGACGGCGCCGGCTACTCCCCGCATCAGCCACCGCTGTACTACCTCGCAATGGCCGGCCTCCAGCGCATTGCTGGTATGCGCGCAGAGCTTCCGATTCCACAGCAGGGCGACGCCACGACCGACAACGGGCAGTTCGGCCACGCGCAGCCACAGGAACGCCACGACCACCGCCGTCTCCTCCTCCTGCGATTTCCGAGCGTGATCCTCGGCGCGCTTACGGTCATCATCACCGGGCGTGTGGCACGGGCACTCGGCGGTGATCCGTGGACCGAGGCCGCAGCTATGGCCACCGTCGCGTTCATTCCGAAGTTCGTGTTCTCCTCGTCGTTCGTGAACAACGACGTGCTGGCGACCACGCTCGGCGCCACCGTCACCCTCCTCGCCGTCCGCATGTGGCGGGGCGAGCGCACGACCCGCCTCGCGGTTGGTCTGGGCATCGCGTCGGGGGCGCTGCTGGCCACGAAGCTCTCGGCCATCCCGCTCGTCGGCGTGGTCGCGATCGCGGTTCTCTGGCGGTGGTGGCGGTCGGCGAAGGAACTGGTCGCATGCGCAATCCCGGCGGTGGCGTTGGCGGGGCCGGTGTTCGTCTCGAACCAGTTGCGCTACGGCGATCCCGTCGCCGCGAAGGCGAGCATCGACTACTTCCGCACGTGGATCCCGGCGCTCGTGGCCGTGCCTCGCACCTTCCGCTGGTTCGGCCGGACCGTGGCCAGCGGTGCAGCCACGAGCTTCTGGTACACGAGCGGCTGGAACCAGTTCCGCTGGAAGGCTGCCACCTACGTCCCACTCTGGGTGCTCAGCGTTCTCGCCTTGCTCGCCCATCCGGTCCGACGCGCCAGGGCCGCGAAAGGTACGGGCCTTGCGTTCCTCGTCGTGATCGCCGCAGCTGCCAGTATCTGGGTACTCGCCTGGAACACCACACAATGGCAAGCGCGCATAGCATTCCCCGGACTTGCGGCGTTCGGCGCGCTGATTGCGACCGGCTGGCGACGATGGGGTGCGCCCGTGTGGCTGTCCTTCGTGCTGCCGGCGCTCGGACTGGTCGGCACGCTCTACGCCATCAGGACAGACGTCTTCGGCCGCTACTAGTGGTCTTCTACCGAAACTGACGACGCGCGTCCGCTGCGGTTTCGCGCCGGGCGGAGTGTTTGCGAATCGGGGATCCGGTTTCGCGCCGAGCGGCGCGAAACCTTCGTGGGGACGGTGGTCGCTACCGGCGTCTACCCGGCGTCGAGTTGGGCGATTGTGCGCTGGCCGGGATCGCACAACGCGCGGAAGTCGCAGCCGCGGCACCAGGAGCCAGGGGTGGGCTCGAGGCGGCGGGCGTCGATCGCGGTGATCTCGGCCAGCAGGCGAGCCTCGACCTCGGCGACCCGCGATGCGGTCCAGGCGGTCCGCACAATGGTGAAGGTGGCGTCCCGAGCGAGGTAGCAGTAAGTGGTCCGCAGCCGATCGGGATCAACACCCCAATTGCGGACGGCGACGAGCCCGTACAAATCGAGCTGCAACCCGGCACTGCCATCACCGGACGCTGGCGATCGACCGGTCTTGAAGTCGACGACGTCCGTGATGGCGTCGACGGTGTACACGGCGTCGACGCGGCCGCGTAGGACGTGACCACCGATTGCGATCGCGAACGGCACCTCCGTCCGGGTCGGCACCTGGCTGGCGTAGGGCGACGACCGGAAGGCGTCCTTGAGCGCTTCGACCGCGTTCGTCGCGCCGCCGGCGCGGGGCCCCGGGTCGTCGAACGCCGGGTCGTCGAACGCCGGGTCGTCGAAGGACGTGTCCTCGAACTGCGGGTCGCCGAACTCGTCATCCTCCACGATCGCCAGGAGCGGCGGTTGCCGCAAGCCGAGGTCTTCGATCCACCGATGGATCGCCGTCCCGAGGTTCGCCGCGGCGGAGGGCCGGCGGGGGAGCGGTCGCACCACGGTCCACTGGAACTGCCTCGGGCAGCGGGCGTAGGTCACGATGCTGGTCGCACTCAAGGGGACGGGCACCGGCCGCCCGAGCGCCGTGCCCGGCCCTGTGCCGGCGGTAGCGCCGAGCAGCGAGCCCTGATCCGGCGACAGGCTCCGCCGGCCGGCTCGGCCAGAGGGTTTCACGGCGGTCGTGCTCAAAGGCGCGGCCACTGCCACTGCTTCTCGGGCGGCTGCGCCCCGTCGCTCCCGCGCCGCCGCCGCCGGGTTGACCGTCGTCGCCGGTTCCCTGAAGCGTTCCGGGACGAGACCGTCCTGCCGTCCGAGGAGGTCGTAGAACTCCGACGGACCCTGGGGCGTTGCCGGGCCCGCATACCAGTGCGCGGCCGACAGGACCAGGCGTAGGCGGGCGCGGGTGACGGCGACGTACAGCAGGCGCAGCTCCTCGCTATGGCGTGCCGCCGCTGCGGCTTCCCGGGAGCGCTTGAGGTCGCGAGCGTTCATCGGAACAGCGATCGACGGGTCCCCATCGGCCCGTAGCCAAGGCGGGAGCGCGACCATCTGGGTCATCCCGTTCTCGGCCAATCGCTCGTCGGGGAAGATCGATGTGGTCCTCGACTGCGCGCCGGTGAGCCCGGCGACGAACACCGTGTCGAACTCGAGCCCCTTCGACTGGTGGATCGTCATCACCTTCACCGAATCGGCGTCGGTCGGTGTGGCTTCGGCGATGTCGTCCTCGCTCTCGGCGATGAGCTCGAAGTACTCGAGCAGCGCCTGCAGCGATGGGACTTCATCCTCGGAAGGAAGCGGCACGAACGACTCGACGAGATCGACGAAGCGCAGCAGGTTCTCCAGCCCCACGGCATCGACCGCCTCCCAAAGGCCGGTGTGGAAGATCACGGCTTCGACGAGATCGACAGGCCGGACCCGTGCCGATGTGGCCCGCAGCCCGTCGCGTTCGACGATGAACGACTGTAGTCGGGTCCATGCCTCGGCCGAGAGGTCAGCGATCTGCTCGACGTCATCGATGGTGCCGACGAGGTCGATCCGGCCCCGACTCGGGCTGGAAGCCACGGGCGGCCCCTCGCCGAACCCCGCAGCGAGCCCCTCGGTCGCTTCGCGCCGGATCGCGGCCGTCCTGCGCGCGTGCCGGGCGAGAGCGGCCAGGTCGCGCACGCCGATCCGGTACCGGGGCCCCTGAAGGATGCGCAGTACCGCGACGCTGGGGTCCTCGGCACCAAGGATCTCCAGCCAGGCAACGACATCGACCACCTCGGGTCGCGTGAGCAGTCCACCGAGCCCGACCACTTCGGCCGGAATGCCCTTCGCGCCGAGCGCGTCGGCAATCGCCGGCATCAGCTTTCGCTTGCGGCAGAGCACGGCGATCTCCCCGAACGGTGGGCCGATCGCCGCGCATCGTGCGGCGATGTGGTGGGCCTCGCTCTCCCCATCGGCCGCGACGAATCGCTCGATCGTGGCCAGGGCCGCGTCGGGTCGGGCGCGCAGTTCCTTCGGACGGGCCTCCGGCACTTCGGCCTGCACCGTGTTCGCCAGCTGCACGATCTGATCGCCTGATCGGTGGTTGGTTTCGAGCCGGCGCAGCGTCACGCCGTCGAAGTGCTCTTCGAAACGCAGGATGTTCTCGATATGGGCGCCCCGGAACCCGTAGATGGACTGCATGTCGTCGCCCACCGCAGTGATGTTCGGCTCGTCGCGGTAGATGAGCTCGAGCAGGTGGCGCTGTGCGTAGTTCGTGTCCTGGTACTCGTCGAGGAGAACGACCGGATGACGTTCGCGGAGCTCGGCCGCCAAATGCGGGTCGCCTTCGACGAGTTGGACGGCGAGACGGATCTGATCGCCGAAGTCGATGCAGCACTGGTCGTGCTTGGCTCGTTCGTAGGCCCCGACGAGCGTGCAGAGGTCGAGGCGGCCGCGCGCCGCACGATGCACCTCGGGCGCGGCCCCGACGATGGCCAGCAGTCGCTCGCAGTCGGCCCGAACCGTCTCGATCGTGACGAGATGATCTGCACACGTACTACTGAAGGTGAGCGCATCCCGGATGAGCGATGGCGGATGGCCGGTCTTGCGATGCAGGATCTGCAGGCTGTCGAGCGTCCCATAGAGGAGCTGCCAGGCGCGGGCCCGATCGAGCAACATGGGCCGATCGCGCAGACCCAGCTCGATCGCATGATCCCCCACGATGGAGGCCCCGAAGCCGTGATAGGTGGTGATCGTGAGCTCGCTGCCTGCACCGACGGCCGCAATCGTGCGCTGCCGCAGGTTGGCCGCGGCCTTGTTCGAGAACGTGAGGCCGAGGATCTGATCGGCTCGCCAGCCGAGCTCGGTGATCAGGTGCACGACGCGCTCGGCCATCACCGTCGTCTTCCCCGAGCCTGCTCCGGCGACGATGAGCTGCGGTCCGTTGCCATGGCGGATCGCGTCGCGCTGCTCTTCGAGATCGAGGAACGTCATGCGACCGGGACTTCGCGTCCCTCGGGTTGCAACGGGCAGAGACGGTGGAACGAGCAGTAGTCGCAGCTTGCGTCGACCGAGGCCTCGAACTGTTCATCGAGGATCGCTTCTGCCGTGAGCAGTATGCGCGCTTCGGTTCTCTCGACGTGGTCGGTTGCGATCGGCTGATCGATGTCCTTGCCGCTGTGGGGCAGCGGGCCGCTGCCGCTGTCGAGATAGTGCAGCCGGAGCCGATCGGGTGAGCCGTGG
>JAYUDQ010000686.1:0-3451 GCA_043739745.1 Acidimicrobiia bacterium
AGATTTGCGACTTGTCGACGGCTTCGATGATGGCCTTGCGCAGCAGGACGTTCTTGGCCCCACCGACGATCGGATCCTCCCAGTTGAAGCCCCAGTAGTCCGTACCGAGGACGACGCCGAGACCCTGGTCGCCGTACTTCGAAGCGGCCTCCTTGTACTTGCCGGCCGGGACCGCAGCCGTGAGGCCCTGGCCCGACTCGAACAGGTTGTAGGCCTGGTTGATGTCCTTCGTGATCTTGAAATCGATCTCCGCGAGCTTGCCCTTGACGCCCGTGTACTTCGGGTTGCGGACGAGGTCGATCTCGCCGCCGGCCTGCTTGGTGATCTGCTTCTTCAACATGTACGGGCCGTTGCCGACGAGCTTGGTGCCCTGCTCCTCGATCTTGACGTCAGCGCCTTCCATCGACTTCGGCAGCGGCGAGAACACCGGGTGCGAAGCGACGGTCGGGAAACCGAGATAGGCCTTGGCCAAGGTGACCGTGAGCGTGAGGGTCTTGTCGTTGGCGACGACGCTGGTCGGCTTCGGGCCCTTTCCTTCGTTCCACGCTTGGAAGCCGTCGATGAAGTACGAGTGGTAGGCCACTTCGGATGCGGTCGCCTTGTCCGACGCGCGAATCCAGCCACGTACGAAGCTCGAAGGAAGTACGGGCTCTCCGTTGGAGAACTTCGCGCCTTTCTTCAGCGTGAAGACCCAGGTCTTGCCGAGGTCGGCAGTCGTCCACTTCGCGGCTGCGGCCGGGACGAGGTCACCGGCGGCGTTGGTATCGGTCAGCGAGTCGTACATCAGCCACGCGATCTGCGCGCCGACGAGTGTGCTCGTGAGGTTCGGGTCGATGTGATCCGGCTCGCCTGCTGCAAAGTTCTGCAGATCGACGAACGTGCCACCGGTTGCCGTGGCGGCGTGGGCCGTCGGAAGGGCGATAAGGCTTGCGGCAAGCGCTATTGCGCCTGCAGCGATGAGGGTTGGGCGGGTACGCATGAGACCTCCGTCTCGTTTGGGGTTCCTTGTTGCCGTCCGCCTGGCCCTGAACCGGGCGAACATTGGGTGGGTCTGTTGTCCGGTTGTCTACCGGAGCGAGCGGTATTACAGGCGGATGCCGCTATTGCAGACGGATACCGAGGACGATGACACCGAAGGAGAACGTCAGTGCAGTGAGAACCGTGATGCGGTCGAGGTTGCGCTCGACAACGGTGGAGCCGGCCGCCGCTGCTCCCATCCCACCGCCGAACATGTCGGAAAGTCCGCCGCCTCGACCGCTGTGCAGCAGGATCAGCAGGATCAGTGCGAACGCGGAAAGAACCGTGAGGATCACGATGGGAATGGTCAGCAACACGAGTGACGGCCCTCCAAGGCTGAAACGAGAGTGGCCCAGGGTACCAAGGAACACCTAGGGCCGGGCTTACGCGCGTCAAGCGACGATCGGCGATCGGCGAACTTCTGCTTGCATGTTGTTGCGTGATCACCGAACGCCGCGAAGCTTCGGATCGAGCGCATCGCGCAAGCCCTCGCCGATGAACGCGAACGCAAGCACGGTGAAGACGAGCGCCATGGCCGGGAACAGGAACATGTGCCCGTTCTCGAATATCTCCTCTCGCCCCTCCGCCACCATCTGCCCCCAGGCCGGCTTGTCGACGATCCCGAGGCCGAGGAAGCCGAACACCGATTCGGTGAGGATCAGCCCACCGATCGAGAACGAGATGCCGACGATCATCGGCTGGATCGCGTTGGGCAGGATGTGACGGAACAGGATCCGCAGCGAAGAACACCCCGTGGCCCTGGCCGCTTCGACGTAGTCCTGCCCCTTGGCCTGCAGCACACCGGCCCGGAACAGCCGGGCCCCACTCGTCCATCCGAACATCAGCAGCGCAAGGATCACGGCGAGCATGGTGCGCCCGAGCCGCTCCGTCATGAACACGACGAACACGATGTACGGCAGCGCCGAGATCATGTCGGCGAAGCGCATGATCACGCCGCCGGCCTTCAGGTACCAGCCGGCGAGGCCACCGATGACGATCGACATGACCGTCGAGATGAGGGCGACGGACCACCCAACGGAGAGCGACACGCGGGCACCGAAGAGCAGTCGGCTGAGGATGTCCCGACCGATCCGGTCGGTACCGAGCCAGTGGCGGGCGCTGGGTCCGTAGTCCTGGACGCCAGTCTTGGGGTCGAGGATCCCGATGAAGTCGGATTGCTTGGGGTCCCAGCGCGCGAGCAGCGGAGCGAAGATGGCGCCGAAGGTGACCAACGCCAGGAAGACGAGCCCGGCGACGGCCAGCTTGTTGCGGAAGAACCGACGCGCCGTATCGCGCCACGGCGACTCGAGGGCGCGCCCGAGGAGCGGATCGAGATCGGCACCGAGCGGCCGCACTGGCGCGGAGGCGTTCGCGCTCATCACTCGAGCGCCTTCATGACAGCCTCACGCGCGGGTCGAGCCAGGCGTAGCCGACGTCGACGAGCAGGAAGACAAGGGCGGTGACGACCACGACCGGGCCGACAAAGCCCATTACGACCGGGGTGTCCTGGGCCTGCGCCGCCTTGGCCACCTTCGAGCCGATCCCGTTCAGATTGAACACCGTCTCGGTGAGCACGGCGACGCCGAACATCGAAATGATGTCGGAACCGAGCGAGGTGATGACCGGAATCAGCGCGTTCCGGAACGCGTGTTTGACGATGATACGACGGCGGCTCAGCCCCTTCGCTGCCGCTGTTCGCAGGTAGTCGGCCTGCAGTACTTCGAGCATCGAGGTACGGGTGAGTCGGGAGAACGATCCGGTCTGGACGGCGGCGATGATGAGCGCGGGGCCGACCAGGTACTTCCATGTGTGGCCGGTCGGCAGGAAGTGCAGGAACCACGTGCCGTCGCCGTTGTCCTTGTCGAACGCCTGCGTGGGAAAGCGGGCCCATTGCGGCCAATTCCAGTGGTTCGGGCCAGGAAGCACACCGAACACCCACTGGAACAGAATCCCGGAGACGAAGACCGGCACACCGATGATGGCCACGGAGAAGAACCCGGAGATGGCATCGAACCAGGAATAGCGCCGGACGGCGGCGATCACCCCCGCCGTCAGACCGAGGACGAGTTGCACCGACAAGCCCCAGAACGCAAGCCGCGAACTGGTCTTCGCCGCCTTCCCCAACGACCGGATCACCGGTTGGTCGTCGACCTGGGAACGCCCGAGGTCGCCCTGGACGAAATGCAGCCAGTAGCGCCCATATTGGACGATGACTGGCTTGTCGAGCCCGAATTGGCGCTCGAAGTTCTTCTTTATCGTGGGCTGCAGGTACCGGTCGCTGTAGCGCGTCTCGATCGAGTTCCCCGGGATTCCCTGGAAAAGTAGGAACAGCAAGGACAGTGCACCCCACACGATGACGATCGTGAGGAGCAGACGGCGGAGGACATATGGTCCCATAGGAATGATCCGAGGGGCCGGGCCGTACGGCCCGGCC
>JAYUDQ010000687.1:0-3449 GCA_043739745.1 Acidimicrobiia bacterium
GCGGCGGCTCTACCGTTGGGGTCCTCGAAGAAGAAGCCGCCATGGTCCGGCATGTGGAAGAGCACCCACTGACGCACCCCGGGCACGCGCCGCCTTGGCACCGGCACGCCGTAGGGGCGGGGACCGCCCCTCCCGGGCTGGTGCCCCCACGAGTGGTTGCGGAAGAACGAGCTGCTCGACCGCTCCAACGTGCAGTGCTGCCCGCCCACGTTCACCCAACCCTCGCATCCGCCCGTGAGTTCGTAGGTGGCTCGTTCGCTGAGGAGCCGGCCGTCTTGCCGGTTCACCTCGATCGGGCCCATGTATGGGACTGTCGAGCTGTGACACGTGAGATCGAGCGACACGCCGAACTGGTTCTCGTCGAGCACGAGCCGCAACACGCGTAGGGGTTCGACGATCTCGATGCGCAACGGCCCGACACCGAGGTGGTTCATGTCGCTACGCAAGCGACGCGACAGTCTGATGTTGTGTTGCTTGCCATCGTGACGCAGACAAACGAAACCGTCGAGCACGTCGTTGTTGGCGTAAAGGCGAAGGTTCGACGTGAGCGCGACCGAACCATCTACGGCGGACGCACAGACGTAGTGGCCGTCGTTCCACATCGGGTCGCTACCCACGACGCCCGCGAACGTTTCGGTGAATTGATGGTATGGGTACTCGTCCATGCCCAACAGCACGTGAACCTCCTGACAGGGGTGAGCGACGGCAACGTATCGGTCGGACGCGACCGCCATCCCACCCTTTCCTACGGACGACCTCAGCGAAGTTGTTGACAAGTTACTCCGAATGACTAGTATCTGTACAGTCGCTCGACTAAGTCAGTGGCATCAGGATGGTTCGCTCTCTGCGTCGTCGACGTGGCGGCGCGGCCAGGACCGACAACAAGGGGGACCTTCACAGTGCACTATTCCAAATTGGCAAAACTCTGCGGCGTGGCCGTGAGTCTGACGATGTTCGTGGCGGCGTGTAGCAGTAGCAGCACCAAAACTGCTACTTCTTCAGCGCCGACCACGACCGCCGCTGCGACCGCGACAACCGCCGGAGCCACAGCGACAACGGCAGGCGCCACGCCGACGACCGCTGGCACCACGGCGACGACCGCTGGCACCACGGCGACCACTGCTGGCAGCGCCAGCGGCGACCTCGACGCCACGTACGGCAAGGGCGCGCAGGCATTCAAGAACGCCATTGACGCGACGAAAAGCAAGCCACTCGTGGCCGCCGGGGACCCGTTCGTCATCTCGATGCCGAACCTCGAGGGTGATGCTGGTGGCTCGTTCCCCGATTTCCGTGAAGGTGCGCAAGCGGCCGTCAAGTTGATCAACGAGCGACTCGGTGGCATCGGCGCCGACTACAAAGCCGGCAAGCCGGGGCGTCCAATCAAGCTCAATGTCTGTTCGCACGGACTCACCCCCGATGCCGCGCAGGCATGTGCGAACACGGTCGCGGGCGAGAAGCCGAACCTCGTCACCATCGGAATCGACTTCTTCACGCAGGCGATGTACCCGGTGTTCCAGCAGTTCCCGATCATTCAGACGCTGCCCATCTTCGTGGCCGACTTCACCCAGAAGGGTGCCTTCTCGGCCATCGGCGGTTGCCCGACGGCGTTCTTCGGTGCGGCGAACTTCTTGGCGACCAAGGGCTACGACAAAGTCGCTGTCATGTACTCGGACAACGGCCCCGGCCACGAGTGCTACACCGACACGACCGAGCGTCCGTTGCAATACCTCAAGGACCAGGGCAAGATCGCCGACTTCAAGGGGTACGCCAACAAGCCGGGCGATCCGTCCGATGATGCGGCTCAGTACCAGGAGATCACCACCTTCCTCGCCGGAGCCAAGAAGCCAGCCGTCTTCTACAGTGTGGCGTCGTCGGACTGCGTCGACTGGACCAAGGGTCTGCGAGCCGCTGGCTACACGGCCGATCTCGTGATGGGTTCGGCATGCGTGGACAAGACGGTGGAAGCACTGCCCGAAGCCGTTGGTGCAGCGTTCGAGTTCCAGTCGTACAACCCGGATTCTCCGACCCTCACCGACTTCGAAAAGTTCGAACTCGGCGCCCGCTCCGATGCCATCAAGGCGTTCGGCCCCAAGGCGGCGGTCGGCACGTTCATGGAGGACTCCTTCGGCTCGATCTTGTGGTCGTGGCAAATTGCCAACAACATGGTCGCCGACGGCAAAGATCCGTTTGATCGCGCCGCCCTCAGCAGTGCGCTCAAGGCATTGCCTCCGTTCCACTTCATTGGCCGCCCGGCGGTTGACTGCAGTGGCAACCCGGCGGAGTTCCCGGCCATCTGCTTCCGCAAGAACACCTACCTGACATGGGACGGCAAGGCCTTCGGTCCCGAGGACGCGTTGAAGGGCAAGTACCAGGATCTCACCGACCTCATGAACCAGGTCGCCGCCAAGAACCAGCGCAAGAAGTGACGGACATCTGAAGTACGTGACCCGGAGGGGGTCATTCCGAGCTTTCGGGATGACCCCCTCGTGCAATGAGCGGCTGAGCATGTCACAATCGCATCGCGACCTGTCTGGGGGCAATCGCACGTGAGTAGGTTTCGATGAAGGAATTCATTTTCGCCCTGATCCTCGGCATTGGTGTCGGCGGTTTGTACGCGATGCTCGGCACCGGATTGGTCACGGCGTTCAAAGGGTCCGGTGTCATCAACTTTGCCCACGGCGCGATTGCGATGTACACCGCGTACACCTACGACGAGGTGAGAACAACGGGACGGATCAAACTGCCGTGGGTCGACATCTTGCCAACGCATTGGCTGAACCTGCCCGTCAGCATCAGCGTCGGTGGGCCCAAGGGTGCGTTGGCATCGACGTTCATCGGCTTGGGAATGGCCGCTACGATCGGCCTGCTCGCCCATCTCCTGGTCTTCCGGCCGTTGCGCAATGCGCCCGCGCTCGGCAAGGTGATCGGCTCGGTCGGCCTGATGCTGTACCTGCAAACCGTCGCCGAACTGAACTTCGGCGGCAAGGTGCGCCAGAATCCTGGATTCCTGCCCGGCACCTCCGGTGGCAAGACGTTCGTTAAGAACTTCTTCGGTCTCGGCAACATGCCGAACAGTTACCTCTGGTACGCCGGCTGTGCGGTCGCGATGGGCATCGCCGTCTGGGGATTGCTGCGTTTCACCCGCTTCGGTCTTGCGACGCGTGCATGCGACGAGAACGAAAAAGGCGCTTCGCTGCTCGGTTACTCGCCACAGTTGATCGCCGGGCTCAACTGGGTGTTGTCGGCGGTGCTCGCCGGTTTCACCGGCATCATCGTCGTTGGCCTCGGCGCCTTGCAGGTGGGTCAGTTCTCGCTGTATGTCGTACCGGCGCTCGCCGCAGCGCTCGTCGGCAACCTGACTTCCGTTCCCCTCGCCATTCTGGGCGGTTTCGCCACCGGCATGATTCAGTCCGCGCTCGTGCACTTGGCAGGGAAGAACTGGTGGCCCG
>JAYUDQ010000688.1:0-3448 GCA_043739745.1 Acidimicrobiia bacterium
TGCATACTGCACCCTGACGGCCCGATCCTCGTGGACACCGGCGTCGGCTTCGGTAACCAGTTCATCGATGATCTCTATGAACCAGAGCGTGCCATGGCGCCGAACTCCTCGACCGTGCCGGCATCCAAGTCGGCCAGGTCGCGGCGGTGGTGAACAGCCATCTCCACTTCGACCACTGCGGCCAGAACCCGGCACTCCACGGCGGAACGACCCCCTTCTGGGTCCAGGCAGCCGAGTACGAGACGCTCCGCCAGGATCCTCATTACACCGATCCGAACTGGGCGCTTGCCCCCGAGCCACAACGCCGCACCGTGCGCGGCGACGAACGAATCACCGACGGCGTAACGATCATCGCAACACCCGGACACACAGCCGGCCACCAATCAGTTCTTGTCGAAGCTGGCAATCGCCGAGTGGTCATCGGTGCCCAGATCGTCTGGCACTCCGACGAGTTCACGGCCGAGGTCGCCAGCGCAGCGAACGTCGACCCCAACGTTGAACTCCAAGCAGCCGCAGTCGACTCGATACGGCGAATCAAGGCACTCAACCCGGACACCGTCCACTTCAGCCACTGCCGGGCTCTGCGGCCTGCGACCCCAGCGGAATAGCGAGTCATCGACCCCCGGAAACGCGATGCCTGGCGTGGAGATCCGCCACGGGCCGCCTGCGTGATTGCTTCCCGTGGCGCCACAACTATGCGGGTGTGTAGCTCATTGGTGTGAAAGGCCAACTCGACGTCGAACGGGAAACGGCGGCCGGAGTTCGGCTCGTCGCTGTCACGCGGGCAAGGTCACCCGTCAGCCGATAGGCCTCGTCCAGATTGCCGCGTAGCGATTCGACGGCACGTTTCCAAACCTTGCGCCGGGAAGCTCTCGATCGAACAGATCGGCCATCTCCCTCGATGAAAGCGGTGGGGGCCACGCAACCGGCGCCCCGTGCTCCCAGTGGCGGCCACGCAGTTGAGCGGACCGCTTCAGCGCCATGCCCGCGATCGCGCGAGTGCGATCGCTGAAGCCCGAGGGCCTCGCGAAACCGACGATTGCAAGCACGCCGCCCGGTCGCACAAGCTCGCGCATACGACGGACGCCGGCTTCAGCATCGACGTGATGAAGCATCGCTATCGACGCGACCAGATCGAAGGAGCCATCCTCTGACAGGAAGGAGAAGAGGTCGCCGACGACAAAGCGTGTCGTGTTGCTTGCACGGCTGTCGGAAGCAGCTCGGCGAACACTCGCGGCATCGGTGTCCAGGCCGGTGACGAGCAACCCCTGCCCGGCGATGTCGAACGTCAGCAGACCATCGCCGCATCCAACATCGAGAGCTGTTCGAGCTCCGCTGGGGATCGCGTCAAGCACGACTCGGTGATAGCGGATGTTCAGGTTCCAAAGCCGGTCCTCGCTCGCCATGCGAAAGAGTCTCCCCAGCAAGTCGGACCGCGAATGTGGGCGGTGTTCGAGACCTCTTGGTTGGTCATGCTCGTGCACTCCGTCGCTCTGCGGGCGACTGAGTGCACGAGAAGGAAGGCCGAGCGTTCTCGCAACTACGCGCGCGGTAAGTCTGTCCACGCCTCGCTCAAGAGTAGCGCTGGGTTGGAGGCCGGAACAGTGCCGTCATGGGGACACGAGCTTGTTCGGGCCGCTACGGAGTGGGACCGTAGGGGCATGCGAGTTCAGATCGAGCCCGGTGTCCGATTGTTCGTCGATGTAGATGGCTGTTCGCATCGACCTGACGGCGACCGGTTGAAGAAGTATCCGACTCTCGTCTTGCTCCATGGTGGGCCAGGTCATGACCACTCGGCTTTCAAGCCCGATCTTCTCCCGCTCGCAGAGGACATGCAGGTGGTGTTCGTCGACCACCGTGGGATGGGACGAAGTGATCGACGCGACTCGAGCGAATGGAACCTCGACCAGTGGGCCGATGACGTGATCCGCGTCTGCGACGCACTCGGAATCGAAAAGCCATTTGTCCTCGGGGCATCCTTCGGTGCGATGGTCGCGATGCGGTATCTCGCTCGTCACCCCACCCACGCGGCCAAGGTCGTCCTGGTGTGCGGTACCGCACGAGTGGTCGTGGAAGAACAGCTTGCGGTGCTCGACAAACGCGGAGTTCGGCGCGAGGTCCGAGAGGCTGCGGAGGCATTTTGGCGGAACCCAACTCCGGAGAATGGTGCCGCGTTTCTTCCGCTTTCAGAGTCGATCTATGCCGTTGCTGCCCCGCTTCCGCCGAGCAGATCTGTTTCCAACTACGATGTCATGTTTCACTTCATGCTGGGCGAGATGCAGACTATGGATCTGCTTCCCGGGCTGGCCGGCACCACGACGCCCACCCTCGTTCTTGGTGGTATCGAGGATCCGGTGACACCGGCCAGCGGCATGGTGGCAATCGCTGACGCCATCGGCCCGAACGCCACGCTTGAACTCATCGCGCACGCATCCCACTTCGTCTGGGCCGATCGTCCAGACTGCATCGACCTCATCCGGAACTGGCTACTTCTGCCGCAATAGCCTGTTGCCCGCGCGGTTGCGGCAATCAAATCGGGTGGTCCGCTGCGCGGCAAAACTGGCTTTCAGCAACGAGCGGGTCCGGCGTCGGTTGGCCCCCCGCAGCAACCGCTCGGATGGGCCCGTCCGGGCTAACGTCTGTCAGTGCCACAGCGTCCGCCGCACACGATCGTTCCGATCTCGACGCCATTGGACGGCGATGAGTTCCCGACTGACGACTCGCCGTACACCTTCGACGGCTACGTGGCCAACTATGGGCGCACTGTCCGAGGCCTACGGCACGCTCTTCGGAACGACCGCCGTTGGGTGCGCTGGTCGGCCCGAGTAGTGTTCGTCCTTGTCGTCGTCCTCCCGCTGGTCGCACTCGTGGTCGCCTGCGTTGCTGTACTGATGCAAGCCCTTTGATCCCTTGCCGGCAGCATTTTGCTGCTGCGGTCCCCCACAGCATCGCGGGCCGATACCAGTCCTGTCCTCAGCCATACGGCTACGAGTCGTCGCGAACCACAAGCGCTCGCATGCGGCAGCGGTCATCCAAGCCGATCCAATCAGCACCCGATCGGCGGCCTGATCACCATCGACTCACTCGCAACAAGCGTCGATCAGCACCGCCCACGCGTCGAGCAGCCGCCCCTCGTCCCGGGCGCTGCGCTTCAGCACGCCCGAGACCGTCATCCCGCGAATCAGCTCCAGCGTGAGATCCGCGATAGCCGATCCGCCGACCTCGGCACCCAGCATCACCGGCAACGAGGCCCGGAGAACTCTGCCGAGACGCACCTCCACCGCTCGAAGCGCGGTGCGCAGCTCGGGGTCGGTCCGCGAGGCCGACCACAGCTCCAGTTCAGCCTGGTAAAGCGGGCCGGAGAACATCCGGCGGATGAGTGCGAGGCCGGCACGCGTCCCGATCGGCCCGGGACTCGGGGCCGCTAGCACTTTGCGCATCGCCGCCT
>JAYUDQ010000689.1:0-3447 GCA_043739745.1 Acidimicrobiia bacterium
ACGACGCCGGCGGCATCAAGGGCGATCATGGCCCGCGCACCGCGTTCGCGGTCGATCGGGATCATGCCCAGCGCGGGGAACAGCCATCGGGTCTTCCAGGAGTCGAGGTACTCGGCCTTCCCGATGAAGTGGACGGGCCTCGGAACGCTGACGATGAGCATCACCGAGTCCATGAAGCTCAGGTGGTTGGCGCAGATGATGGCCGCGCCGATTGGAGGAACTCGGTCGAAGCCAGCGAGGTGGGCCGGCCAGAGGAAGCGGGCGACCGGGCCGAGCGTCGGGCGGCAGACACGCTGGAGAAGCGGCCCACGGGCGGCGCGTGATCTGCGCCGAGTCTTTCGGTCGAGGGCTGTAGCCGGGCGCAGAACGGTGCGGAGTGGCTTCATCCCCCCACGTTGACGACTCGAGATGACAATTGCATGACACCCCGGTGAATGCCGCGCAGAACTCCGGGCAACACGCATGCTGTCGGCGGAGACGAACGGGTCAGATGCGCGGCGAGGTCGGCGGGATCAAACTCGCCATCGACGACGAACGAGTCCCTCGCCGACCCTCCCCGAACGGCCGGATGGACGGCCGTCCTGCCTGCATGCCCCGCAAGCGCCGGCCGAGTGCTTCCCAGTCCGCCTGACCCATGGTGCGGGACGAGTGAAGCGCGAGGTCGGGGGTCTTCCAGGTGGTGGCCGACGCAGACTGCACGGAGAGCCCTTCGGCCGAGAGCACGGCGGCAGTGTCCGCCAGCAGACCTTTCCGATCGGCCGAGAGGACGGTGAGCCGCCATACCGTTGCCAGATCGGTCGGCCGAGCGACCGCCCGAACCTCCCCGCGTGCGAGCGCCGGATGGCAGAGCGCAAGGTCGCCTGCGAGCAGTGACGGTGGGTCGCTCAGCATCCACAACGGCGAGGCCCCGGCCACCAGCTCCGCGGCTGACGCTTCAGGGACGGTCGTCGTGGCGGGCAGGCGCAGGAGCTCGTCCGACGTGGCCCGCATCCCAGACGTACTGCGCTGGACCGACTGCACTTCGACCACGTTGTCGAGGATGTCGGTCAGTACCTTCGGGTTGGCCAGCAGCCACGAGTGGCCGCCGCGTACGACCTGCCCGCGAACACCCACCGCCGCACAGAGCGCATCGAAGGAGGCCGACGGGATCACCCCGTCATGGCTGCTACCCAACACGAGCACCGGCAGCGAGCGGCGCTGGATCTCGGCCAGCTCCTCGGTGAGGTCGGGCAATGCGGGCGAGGATGCCGGTCTCGACGAGCGCCCGCGGATTGGTGAGCACGTTCGACCACACGTCTGCGTTCGTCGCCCGCCAGACACCGACCGACGCGCATGGTCCGCGTTCGGAGTGCGTCGCCAGGTCCGGTTCGTGTGAGCTCGTCGATGACGCTGCTCAGCAGCGAAGCGGGTCCCACCGGTGGCAGGTTACCCGGGACTACTTCGTATGCCCAGTTGCCTGGCGCAGGCGGGCAATGAGGTTTCTGTACCTCACGCCGATCTCCGCAGCCCGCCCGCCTGCGGAGGCGCTCGTCGGGTCGATCCGGGCGGCGACCCAGCACCCGCTGACCCCGGCGACGGACTGCGGCAACCTACCCACGCCAGGTGCGCACGTCCGGGGAGCATCGTGCCCACGACGAAGAACATCACCGGCATCGCCGCGAACGCGGTCATCCACGGAGCCGCAAACGTGTGCCAAACCACCACGCGGATCAGGGCGACGCCGCGGAGGAGATCCAGCAACACGTCACGCCCCGACGGGCGATCCGCGGAATCGTCTGCGCGAACGACGGCGAAGGACTTCTAGCCTAGGAGGATGCTGCCGCTACGTCGGGACACCGGGAACGCATCGGCGTGTCTCGCCTCGAAGCCAGCCACGGCCGGGTTGTCGTCGTGGGGATGACCATCGAGAAGTTCCAGGAGCAGGGCGGCCGCCTGAAGGTCGATGACCTGGACTTCGAGGAGTTCCGGCGTCGACCGCTCGAAGACAACGTCCTGCGGTGCCTGGGCTACATGCACGACGTCGAGTACCAGACGGTGTTGTACACCCGTGAGCTCCTGCTCCTGCCGGCCTGGAAAGACCCGCAGTTCACGGCGTTCCTGACACTGTGGAACTACGAGGAGTACTGGCATGGGCAGGCCATCGGCCGGGTGCTCGAGATGCATGGCCGCCCGGCCCACGACAGCCGCCTCACCGCGATGCGCACGTTCAACCGGCGCTACCTGGTGTGGAGTCCGCTGATCTTCTGGACCATCGGCCGGACCGTGCGCCGCTTCCCCGCCGTGCACATGACATGGGGCGCGATCAACGAGTGGACCGCGAACGCGGCTTACAGCCGTCTGGCGACCATTGCCGACCATCCTTTGCTGACCGAGCTGCTCGGGCGCATCATGCGCCAGGAGGGCCGTCACGCCGGCTACTACGCCAGCTGGGCCCGGGACATGCTGGACGATCGCCGCGCACAGAAGGTGACCTCATGGTTCCTTCGCCACGAATGGGCGCCCGTCGGCAATGGGGACGTTCCGAAGCTCGAGACGTCGTTCGCGACCGCATTCCTGTTCGGCTCGGACGGCGCAGAGGAGCTCGTGACGAGGATCGAGGAGCGCATCGACGCGCTGCCCGGGCTTGCGGGGCTCAACCTTCTGCGGTCGGCCATCGTCGAGGCCCGAGCCCACGTACTGACCGAGGAGGGCGTCCTGCCGGGGCCCGCCGCGCCGAAACCGAAACCGTGAGCGCTACCGCACGACGAGCTCAGGTGACCCGCTTCCACCGACTGTCCCACGGGAAGGCGACCGGCGTATCGGGTGCCAAGCCCTGGCTCCACCACTTCGCCTCGTAGACGCCGCCGGCCTGGAGCACGCGAGTACCGGCCCAGTAGGCAACCTCGGGGCGCGCGGGGGCGGGTCCGCTGGGCGACGTGGTCGTGGTTGTCGGCGGGACGGTTGTCGGCGGCGTGTCCCACGTCTGCGCGACCGGCGTGTCTGGCGCGAATCCGACGTTCCACCACTTGGCCCGATATATCGCCCCGTTCCGAGACACCTGGCTGCCACCGGGATAGGGCGTCGACGGCGACCAGGCGGTCACCCCGGCGGGTGTCGTGGTGGGGGCGGGTTGCGACGTCGTGGTCGGGATCGTCGTGGCGGCGGGCGTGCCCCCGTTCCTGCCGAACACCGCAGAGAACGCGTTCGGTGCCTGGGCGATCCCGCTGCAATTCCCGGCAACGAACCCGACCGCGCCGCTCGGACACGGCCGGTCCCTGTTCGCCGACCACAGGCTGATGCGCCCGGGGCCGTTGGCGCGGGCGAATGTCTGCAACTCCATGGCATACAGCCTCGATCGTGTTGAAAAACCACCCGACAGTCGGGTCGACCGTTCGCACCCGCATGATCGATGGTGCGGTTTCGCTCCGCCCGGCGAGAAGGCGAACGCCCGCATCGCAAACTCGCCGC
>JAYUDQ010000690.1:0-3446 GCA_043739745.1 Acidimicrobiia bacterium
TCGGTGTAGCCGAGCTGCTCGAGCTCTTCGAACCATTCCCGCTGCTCGCTGAGTGGTACGTCGAAGGGGACAGTCATGCCATACGCAGTCATGGCCGGAGACTAGGCAACGTGATCGTCGAGGTGCCCAATCGAGTTCCATGATTCGGATCGGCGAAGAACTTCTCCGAATTTCGTTCTGCGACCCCCTTCACTGTCATACCCCCTCCCGATACTGGTCCCATGAGGAAGAACCAGCTTGTGCTGATCGAGCGCTCCGAGGCCGACTTCCACCTCGATGAGCGCACCCGAGAGATGGGCCGCATCGGTGTGGCCGCGGCCCGCGAGGCGCTGCGCGTCACACAGGGGCAGCAGACGCAGAAGGCGGCGTGAGATGTCGCCCGTTACGTCAGGCGTCAGCGGCAGAATTGACGGAAGATGGTGTGGGAGCAGGTGTGGCTGGGGGAACGAAGCCGGCGCGCGCGGCGGCGGGCAGCACGTTCTGTTTGAAGTCGGCAAGCGCGGCGCTGTCTGGCTCCGTCGCCACCTCGGAGTAGAAGCGGTAACGGGGGGCCGCGACAAGAGCGAACGTCTCCGCGAAGTCGCCGGCGGGCACCTGCAGGTCCCGGCAGCCGCTGCACGTCCACCACGACGTCGTGGCGGCGAGCCCCCGAAATGCCAGGAAGCGTGCTCGGCTCGTATCGTCGTTGTAGAGCACGTCGGTCACATGGCCGAGCTCGTGGGCAATGTCATGCGCGGTCGCGGCCACCGGCCGGTCCGTGCGGATGTACACCTCGACCCTGCGTTGGGTCACCAGGGTCATTCCAAGGTAGGCACTGCGCGCGGGGAGGAAGGCGATCGTCCACCCGGGGTAGAGCGTGACCCAGTCGATGTGCAGCAGCGCAAGTGCGGCCCGTCCGATGTCGCCTTCTCGAGACACGCCGATCGCCGTGGCAACGTTGCGGACCTGCAGGCCGGTGCCGATCTCGACGCTGACGGGGCCCTTGACCGAAGCGGTGTGCACGCCTCCCGATCGAGGGGTCGCGATGGCACCCGTCACACCGATCATCGTCGTGGCAAACAGGCCCGCAATGGCCACCACTATCGCCCGCTGCGGCGCCACACCCGACCAAAGGGCGCGCCTTGCGAAGCGACGACGATCGGTGTGCTGGCGGAGCGCCGTCACGACCTCTCGATACTGAAGGAGCATTCACCCACTGTAGGGAAGTTCAGTCATGAGCGCCACTCTCCGTGGCGAAATGGTCTGAATGACCCATCCCATCGGTCCACAGACGCGGTGACCCTCCTGGCGAGCGGTCCGGGCGCACACGTAAGGTCGGTGGCATGACTGACGTGGTGATTGTCGAAGCCGTCCGCTCGCCCATCGGCCGTCGGGGTGGCGGGCTTTCCACTGTCCACCCTGCCGACCTGCTCGGCGCCGTGCTCCGAGCCGCCATCGAGCGATCGGGCATCGACCCGGCCACGGTCGATCAGATCGTCGGCGGCAATGTCACCCAGATCGGTGAGCAGGCCTTCAACATCGCCCGTACTGCCTGGCTCACCGCCGGCCTACCCCTCACCGTGGCGGCTACCACCGTCGACAGCCAGTGTGGTTCCTCGCAACAGGCGGCCAGCCTGGCGGCGGGGCTCATCGCATCCGGCGCGTGCGACATCGTGGTTGCGTGCGGCGTCGAGTCGATGAGCCGCATCCCACTGGGCGCGAACGTCAAGAGCGGGCCCGGCCGCGCCATCCCGAAGTCGTACTACGGGCACTACGAGATGACATCGCAGTTCGAAGGCGCCGAGCGCATCGCCGCGAAATGGGGCATCACCCGGGACGACGTCGATGCATTCGGCCTGCAGAGCCAGGTCCGCGCCGCAGCAGCCCGGTCCGAAGGCCGCTTCGAAGGAGAGATCGTGCCGATCGTCGCCCCGGTGTTGGATGACGACGGGAAGCCGACGGGGGAGACCATTCTCGTCCGCCAGGACGAGGGCATCCGCGAGTCGTCGCTGGAGAAGCTCGGAAGCCTCAAGTCCGTACTCGAAAACGGCATCCATACCGCAGGTACGTCGTCACAGATCTCCGACGGTGCCTCGGCGCTGCTCCTGATGTCCGCCGAGAAGGCGAAGGCCCTCGGGCTGCGGGCCCGGGCCCGGATCGTCACACACTGCCTCGTGGGCGTCGATCCCGTGCTGATGCTCACCGGCCCGATCGATGCCACTCGTCGGGTCTTCGACCGCAGCGGTATGACCATGGCCGACATCGACACGGTCGAGATCAACGAGGCGTTCGCCTCGGTGGCGCTGGCCTGGGAGCGCGAGCTAGGTGCGGACATGTCGAAGGTCAACCCCAACGGGGGTGCGATCGCGCTCGGCCACCCAGTCGGTTGCACCGGCGCCCGTCTCATCGTCACTGCGCTCCACGAGCTCGAGCGCACCGACGGCACGAACGGCCTGATCACCATGTGCTGCGGCGGGGGCCTCGGCACGGGCACGATCATCGAACGCCTGTAGCGGGCACGAGAGGGTCACGTTGGGCACGGCGGGATCGCAACGACCGATTCGGGTGGCAGAAGTCCGCTGCGGGTGCGTTCGGCGTCCGTTTGCGGCAACCTTTCTCGTCGCGCTCACGGCAGTACTCCTGGCGGCCTGTGCTCGCGCCGAAACGCCGACGGTCGAGGTCCAACCCACCATCCCGGCGACTGCGCCGCAAGCGCCGCCCAGCATCGGTCCGCTGCCCGCCACCGGTCCGGTGGAGGCGAACGCCGTCGTCGATCATGTGGTCGACGGTGACACCATCGACGTACGGCTTGGCTCCGCCAACGGCCCGAAGGAGCGCGTCCGATTGATCGGCATCGACACGCCCGAATCGAAGAAGCCCAACACACCAGTCGAGTGCTTTGCCCTCGAAGCCTCGGCCGGCACCGCACAACTGCTTCCCGAAGGCACGCCGGTGCGCCTCGAGGAGGACGTCGAGGCGCGAGATCGTTACGGACGGCTGCTCGCCTATGTGGTGCGGGCCAGCGACGGGCTGTTCGTCAACCTCGAACTGGCGCGCACGGGCTATGCCGGACTGCTCACCTACCCGCCGAACGTGGCCCATACCGACGAGTTCGTCGTTGCCGTCGCCGCTGCCCGTGGGGCCGGTGTCGGGCTGTGGGGACGATGCGAGAGCGGACACGAACCGGCCTAACGTCGTCGATGTGTCCGCCCTCGTTGAACGCCTCGGCTACGCCCCCGACACGCGAGCCGCGATCGTCACCTGCCTGGACCTCGGACAGAGCCACGCCGGCAACGTCGGCGTCTACGACGCACTGCGAGGTCCCATAGCGACCAGCGCGTCGCTCATGGTGCCGTGCCCGTGGGCCCGCGAAGCAAGCGCCCGCTACCGGGGCGAGGACATCGGCGTGCAGCTCACCCTCAACTCCGAACATGCCCTCTACCGGTGGGGGCCGATAACGCATGCAC
>JAYUDQ010000691.1:0-3439 GCA_043739745.1 Acidimicrobiia bacterium
GGTGAACTCCACGGTGGTCAGGTGCCACGGCACCGCCTCGGCCCCGAACGCGTCCCCGAACAGCACGTCGGCATTCCCGGCAGACAGCGACTGCACCGAGACCCTGCCGTCGCCGATGCGGACGCGGGTGTCGCTTCCGGGCCTCCAGCCGAGTTTGCGCTCGACGAGCTTCGGGAGCTCCGGGTCGCGCTCCAACACGATGTTGGTCGATCCGGGACGTGTCGCCCGAATGAAGCGCGGCATCGTGAAGCCGCCGCCGCCGAGATGCACTGCGTGGACGGGGCCGGGCGGGAGCGTGCCGAGCGCGGCAGCGAAGAGCTGGGTGTACGCGAAGTCGAGGTAGGTCGGGTCGTTCAGGTCGACGTAGCTGTGCTCGAGGTTGTCGAGCTGCAGCACGCGTCCTGTCGGGCGTGCGGCGTCGGTGAACACCGTCGCACAGAAATAGGCGCTCTCGACCTCGCACCGCGAATGGGACGTGACATTGGCGCCGAAGGCCCCGCTGCCGACGATGGCGAGTGCAGCCGCCCCAATACGGGACGGGCCTTTTGCGCTGCCGGGCTGTGGGCGTCGGCGGGCGAGGAGGGTGAGAACGACGCCGAGGAGAACGAGGCTTCCACCGACGAGACCCGTGATCGCGGTCGTGGAGATCGTGGCGACCAGGAGGAAGCCCGTTGCGAAGGTGCCGACGATCGCCCCTGCGGTGCTGAGCGCACTTATGGTTCCGACCGTCCGTCCGGTCTCTTCGAGCGACGACATCTGCATCGTGGTCAGCAGTGGCGTGACCGTCGAGAGCACCACGGCAGGCAGAAGGAACCCGACGGCGGTGAGCCCGACCACCACGGGGACGCTTCCGCCATCGGCGTTCTCCGCGAACGCCCGCACGATCGGAACAGAGGCGAGTGCGAGCGTACCGCCGAGCCCCAACGCCGGACCGAGGAGATATTTCGGGGGGAAGCGGTCGGCGAGACGACCGCCGATCCAGCTGCCGAACGCGATTCCGGCGAGGACGACGCCGATGATGGCCGTGTAGGTCTGCAGCGTGACGCCGACGTATGGAGCCAGCAGACGGCCGGCGAGGACCTCCATCACCAGGATCGAGGCCGATGTGCAGAAGGCCAGGATGCCCGCCTGCCAGACGGGTCGGGGCCCAGTGCGATCCGCGGCTCTCAACTTGCGTACTCCGATCGAAGGACTTCGGTCGCGGTGTCGTCGTCGACGACCACGACGATGTCGGAGAAGACGGTGAGCGTGATGGTGGTCGTCGGCGCAACCGTGGTCCCGGTTCTCCGCACGATCACGCCGGTCTGGCGCTCGCCTTTCACCCCCGCATACCGCACCACCCAGACCGGACGCTGATCGAACACGGCGATGAGCCGGCCGTCAGCTGATCGACGTGCCGGCGAGGTCGCGGAGAAGAGCGCGAAGAACACGTCCGAAGCCCGTCCCACAGCGTTGGCGGGGACGGCCTTGTCGGCCACCGAGCGTGCTTTCGTACGGGTCGTCTTCGGCGTGACCGAAGGGGGCGGCGGCGCGAATCGCAATGACCCATTGGCGAGGACCTGTGAGCTCACGATGGCGCCGTCGCCACGTCGTGCCGGCGTCGTTGTCGTTGCACCTGCGGCGGTTGCGTAGAGCACTGCCGCGCCCCACAGGCATGCCTGCGCGAGTCGCCTTCGACTTTGACTTTGACTTCGGCGACGCCGCGGCCGGAGGGTTACGGTCACCGAACGGACACTACAAGGGCGTTCATCAGGCCAATGGACGTGCCGATTGGGAGTGCAGCAACGCGGCGATGGCAGACTCGACCGATGGACACCACCACACCCGGGAACTACTCCGAGATCCGCTATGAGGTCGCCGGTCGGGTGCTCACGATCACCCTCAACCGGCCAGAACGACTCAACGCGTTCACCGGCACGATGATGTTCGAGATGATCGATGCCTTTGATCGGGCCGACGCCGACGACACGATTCGAGTCATCGTCGTGACCGGCGAAGGCCGGGGCTACTGCGCCGGTGCTGACCTCGGTGCGGGGGCCGCCACCTTCGACCCCGGCGCGAGTCGCAGCGAGACCCGAGCAGCGACCGGCCAAGCTGCGGTGGACGAGGCCCTCGATCGGCTTCGTGACGGCGGCGGACGGCTGACGTTGCGGATCTACGACAGCCGCAAGCCGGTGATCGCTGCCATCAATGGCCCTGCCGTCGGCATCGGCATCACCATGACGTTGCCGATGGACATCCGACTTGCGTCCACCACGGCCCGGATGGGGTTCGTCTTCGCCCGCCGGGGCATCGTGCCCGAAGCGTGCTCCAGTTGGTTCTTACCGCGCGTCGTCGGCATCAGCAAGGCGGCCGAATGGTGCTACTCGGGTCGCGTCTTCGATGCAGATGAGGCCCTCCGGGGAGGGCTCGTGCGCAGCATTCATGAACCCGATGATCTCCTGCCTGCGGCATACGCGCTGGCCGAGGAGATCGCGGAGAACACCTCCGCGGTGTCGGTGGCGGTAACCCGCCAGATGCTGTGGCGTATGCTCGGTGCTGATCACCCGATGGAAGCGCACAAGGTCGATTCGCGGGCGATCGCGGCGCTGGGCCGGGGTACCGATGCACGCGAGGGGGTGAGCGCATTTCTCGAGAAACGACCCGCACATTTTCGTGGCTCCCCTGTGACCGATATCCCAGATTTCGTTCCGTGGTGGGATGATCGCCCCTTTTGCTGAGGAATACTTCACTCCTCGCACCGACTGCCGGTTCTGGGCCTCCTTCCGCTCGGGCGTTGCTCGACGAGCTCATCGACGAGCATTCCGCGGCGATGTACCGCGTCGCACGATCCATCGTGCACGACCCGAGCCTGGCCGAGGATGTGGTGCAGGAGAGCCTGGTGAAGGCGTGGCAGGCCGCCGCCACGTTTCGCGGCGAGGCGTCGTTGCGGAGCTGGGCGCTGCGCATCACCCACAACACCGCTATCTCGATGCTCCGCAAACGCCGCGAAGACGTCCGTGCTCCGGAAACGCTGCCGGAAGCAGACCAAGGGCACAGCACCGATCGCCAGGTCACCGGCAAGTTCATGATCGACGAGCTTTGGGTCGCCCTTGATCGGCTGGACGAGCTCAGTCGGACCATCGTGGTGCTGCGCGAGCTGGAGGGGATGGCCTACGAGGACATCGCCGACGCGCTCGCCGTCCCCCTTCCCACCGTGAAGACACGGCTGTTCCGGGCCCGTAAATTCCTCGCCAATGCGTTATCGGAGTGGAGATGAATGCCTTCCCGCAACCGTCGCCCCAGCGCCTCGACCGCTGGCTCGAACACAATCCGACGCGGTTCGAGCGTTACCTCGCCGCGCATCCTGACGTCGCCGACCGCTACGAAAACCGCGATCCGTTGGGTGCGCGGGCCCGTGAAGCACTTGCGGCTGCGGTCGAGGTGCCATTCGGGCTCG
>JAYUDQ010000692.1:0-3436 GCA_043739745.1 Acidimicrobiia bacterium
TGTCCGTTCCGGCTGGATAGCGCCTGCGGCGTGGTCGTCGGTAGCCGCGACGTGTACATCGATCCGCTCCTTGGCGCTGACACCCCAGACGACTTCGACTGGCGACCACATCGTTCAAATACCTTCGACGCCGCCACTGCGAGCTTCTTCGAGGCCCACCCACCGGGCACTCTGAACTGTGTGAGCGTCGCCGCCAACAACTCGGGAAGTATCGAACTGCTCCTCGACGCCGGCTATGTCCTGCGTCTGTTCCCGAACGGATCGCGAATGGAAGAGTTCTGGCGGTACATCCAACCCGATACGTCAGATGAAGACGTGGTCGTGTTCAACGACCGTGAATGACCATCATCAGGCCGAGGCTGACCGATTGTTGTCTGCCTCGACAACCCGGGTGGCTTCCGATCATCGGCAGTCCACCGCCACTTCGAGCGCCGCACATATCGATCGCATGCGTTGGTCGCTCAGCCGGCCGATCCGTTCGATCAGCACACCGAGGGACACGCTCTCGATCGAGTCGAGATTGACTGCGGAGCGATGCCGGACTGGATCATCGCCGGGTTCCAGGACAACCTCGCTTGCCAATCCGCGAATCGTGGTCGTACATGGGGCGATCAGGGAGCGTCTGAGGCGCTCGATTGCGATGTCTCTCGAGAGAATGACGACCGGACGTCTTCCGATCTCGGGTGGCTCGCACCACCACAGTTCTCCTCGCGCCGGGAGGATTGTCACGTCGCCGCGGCACGGGCGCGGAACGACGCAAGGTCGCCCCACTCGTCCGGTTCGTCAAGGGGATGGGCCGTGTAGCCCAACATGTAGCCATCATCGATCTCCCCAGCACGGCTGCGAGCGAGTAGCGCGGCTAGCGCCTCATCGAACAGCGACGCGTCGTTGCGCCCTGGATTCGCCGCGCGTACCTGCGATAGGAGGGTTTCGTCGACGGTTGTGCTCACTCGCGAACGTGGCATGGCACGATTATGGCATAGAGATGCCACATCGAGGGGGCGTAGTCGGCCAGCGAGGTCATGGCAACAGCACCGGCCTTTCGTGAGAAGCGCAGGTACGCTGCCGGGCGTGGGCGACAAGTGGATGACCCCCCCGGTGGCCGAGGTGAGGGACACCACCGTCCGCGACCGCGCCGAGGCACTTGTTGATCTGCTCCTGCTGACGGATGCGCTTCCGCCTATGGCGCACCGCAGCCTTGAGACACCCGCCTTCCGGGACCTCTGTGACCGACACTGAGCCGTCGCTGGTCGAGAAGATCCTCCAGATCCATTCGGCGTTGGTCCTCGGCGGGATCGGGCATGCATTCGGCGGCGCGCTGGCCCTTGCGTATTACACCCGAGAGCCCCGGGCTACAGCGGACATTGACCTCAACGTGTCGCTTGCTGCCTCCGAGGCACGACAGGCACTTCTTGCGATGCCCACCGATGTGGTGTGGAGTGCGGACGACGTCGCGCTGGTGGAGAGGGACGATCAGGTCCGCGTGTGGTGGGGCAGGACGCCGATCGACCTGTTCTTCCGAGCGTCGAGCTTTCACGACGGCGTTGCCGCCCGGACTGCGTGGATGCCGTTCAGCGACACCGAGCTCCCGTTCCTCTCGGCCAACGATCTTGCCGTCTTCAAGTCGCTCTTTGACCGTCCGAAGGACTGGCTCGACATCAGCGAGATGGTTGCGTCCGGAAGCCTTGACACCAGCTCGGTTGCCGCCGTTCTCGAGTCGCTCATCGGCCCGGACGCGCGCCTCGCGCGCCTGCGTGCCGTGGGTTCGCGCCATTCGTGAGTCAGCGCTCATTCGCTGAACGTCAAGAACGGTCGAAGGTTCATCGAACCGCAGTCACCATCTCCACGGTCTTGGCGATGCGGCGGGCGCGGGTCTCCGGCTTCTTCGAGTCCTCGACGGCGCGGACGTGCTCCTTGCGGTGGGTGAAGGCGAGTCGTGCGAAGGCCCCGGCCGCACCGGCCGCCTCCAGCGCATCGGCCAAGTCCGCAGGTACGTCGACGGAGCGTGTCTCGGAATCGAGCTCGAGCGTGACCTCAACGGTGTCGCCGGTTCACAGGGTCGGGATCAGTTCGCGGTCGGTCCAGAAGCCGGCGGTCGGACCACCCGCCGGACCCCCGGACGCGTATCTCGCCATCCGGGCGAGAGCGGCCGCGTCGTCAAGGGCGATCACGTCGAACACTGCATGCGGACCAGCTGCGCGTAGCGCAGTGTCGCCCTTGCTCTTACTTCGCGGAAGATCGGTCGTGAGTAGTACAAGGGGCACCGAGCTGCGACCGCGTAGCGCGTGAGCCCGGCCGAGGGCCCGCCAGACAACGTCGATCCGGCTCATGCCACCACCGAGCGTCGTATTCGGTCCGGCGATGTCGAAGTGCCACGCGGTGCCTTTCGCGTCGGTGGCCGCGAACGTGACAGCGACACCGGTCTTGCGCACCAGCGCGTCAGTCCTGGTGATCGTGAAGCCGGCCTCGATCAGCCGCGCTTCGGCCATCTTTGACACCGCCTGCGGCTCGCGTTCGGATCGGGGCCCGGCGGCAAGTGCATCGGCGACCCGCTGCTTCGAGATCGCGACGTAGGCCGGGTCGAGGTCGTATCCGACGAAGCGCCGGCCGAGCATCGCCGCAGCAACGAGCGCGGATCCGCTGCCGACGAACGGGTCGAGCACGAGATCATCGATGTAGGTGTACAGACGAATGAGCTGCTCGGGTAGTGCAACGGGAAAGGGCGCCGGGTGTCCGACGCGTCGGGCACTTTCCGGTGGGATCGACCAGAGATCGAGCGTCATGGCCATGAAGTCCTCCGTGGCAAGGGTGTTCTCCGACGGCAACCCTTCCTTCGCCCGCTGCTTCACCGTCAGTGCCCGGTCGAAGCGACCCTTGCTGGCGATGATCACCCGCTCGGTGATGTCACGCAGCACCGGGTTCGACGCGCTCCGGAATGAGCCCCAGGCGCACGATCCGGTGGCGCCTTCGCCCTTCTGCCAGATCAGCTCGCCCCGCAACAGGAGGCCGAGGTCGTGCTCGAGGATGCGGATGACGTCAGCAGAGAGACTGCGATACGGCTTGCGGCCGAGGTTGGCGACGTTCACGCAGATGCGCCCGCCCGGTTCCAGCTTGCGGACGCACTCGGCGAAGACCTCGGTGAGCATCGTGAGGTATTCGAGATAGGACGCCGGCACCCCCTCACGCTCGAGCTCTTCCTCGTACTGCTTGCCGGCGAAGTACGGCGGTGAGGTGACCACTAGAGCGACCGATCCGTCTTCGATTGTCGTCATGAATCGTGAGTCGCCGACGACGAAGGGCTCGGCGATCGGCTTCGGTGGGAGCACGGTCGAATCGGCGGACACGTCGGGTGGGCGGAAGCGGTCGTAGAAGCCGGTTGCGTCATGGCTTTCGCGCTTGCCGACGCCGAAGTTGGACGTCGACGTCGGGCTTCGGC
>JAYUDQ010000693.1:0-3432 GCA_043739745.1 Acidimicrobiia bacterium
ACCGACCACGATGACGGGCACGGGGCGCACGGGCATTCGCATGACGAGCATTCGCACGACGATGGTCATGGGTCGCACGACCATCCACACCCACACCCACACCCGCACGACCACCCGCACCCGGCAAAGGAAGTCGGTGCGCAGGTCCGCGCCCACCCGACCGACGAACGGTTCATCGTGACGTCCCACGCCCACGGCGGCTGGCAGCACGACCATGTGCTGCCAGCTCCCGGCGCCCTTGTCCGCAGACGAGAGCTGATCGCCATGGGACTCGCCGGCGGTCTTGTCCCGAGCCCATCCGCGCTTGTCGTGCTGCTGGGCGCGATCGCCCTCGGCCGCATCCCCTTCGGGCTGCTCCTCGTGGTCGCCTATGGCATCGGTCTGGCGTGCACGCTGATCGGCGCCGGCCTGCTCATGGTGCGCTTCGAGAGCCGGGTGCGGCGGTGGACGCAGAGCCGGGGCACCGTACTGGGTGGAGGACTCGTGGCCGTCGTCAATGCCCTGCCGCTGATCTCGGGACTTGCCATCATCGGTGCCGGCATGCTTCTCGTTGTGCGTTCCTTGCGGATGGGCTGAACGTGAGGGCGTCCACGGGCTCGGGCCAGCGGAAGGAGTGTCGTAGACCGGCCGCCTGGCGGCTAGGGTCTTGTCGCAAGTGGTTCGCAGTAGTGATCACCACCCGCCGAACCCTCGACGATGATGTCGTCGCAGAGCTTCCGGAGCGACGAAACGTGAGAACCGATACAAGACTGATTCGCAAGACCTGTGCCGTTGGGGTCGGTGGCGCGCTGCTGGCCATGACGCTGACCCCGGCCGTCAGGGCAGGCGCGGCTGCCGCGACGACGGAATTCACCTGCCCGACGGCAGCGGTCAACGCGGGTACTGCGCGCTCCGGTCCGGCCAAGGGCAGGCTCCAGATCGTCACCACCGTGGCGCCGATCACCTCGATCGTGGCCAACATCGCCGGCGACCGCGCCGATGTGCAAGGCGTGGTCCCGGAAGGCACGAACTCCCACACCTACGAGCCCAAGCCGAGCGTCGCGAAGCTGATGACAACCGCCGATGTGATCTTCGTGAACGGTCTCAAACTCGAAGACCCAACGAAGGAACTCGCGAAGGAGAACGCGCCGAGGACGGCGCAGACCATCGAGCTCGGCACGCTCAGCATCTCGCCTGGCCAGTACCTCTACGACTTCTCCTTCCCGAAGGAGGGCGGAAAGCCGAACCCGCACCTCTGGACGAACCCGCCGATGGCGAAGTGCTATGCGCAAATAGCAATGTCGGTTCTGGCGAAGGCCGACCCGGCAAATGCGGCGACGTACAAGGCGAACGGTGCGAAGTACGTGAAGAAGGTCGATGCGCTCGACTCCCTGATGCGGAAAGGAACGGCGTCGATCCCGGAAGCCAATCGCAAGCTGCTCACCTACCACGACGCCTATGCGTACTTCGCCCAGACCTACGGCTGGACCGTGATAGGGGCCATTCAGGTCTCCGACTTCGAGGAGCCGACACCCAAGGAAGTTGCTCAGCTCATCACGCAGATCAAGAAGGAGAAGGTGCCGGCCATCTTCGGGTCCGAGGTGTTCCCCAGCCCGGTGCTGGCCCAGATCGGCAAGGAGACGAACACCCGCTACGTCGACAGCCTGCGTGACGACGACCTCCCCGGCGCCCCTGGCGGCGTCGACCACTCCTATCTCGGGCTCATGAAGTTCGACTTCGTCACCCTGGTCTCGAACCTCGGTGGCAACCCCGCCGAGCTGAAGGCGTTCGACGCCTCCGACGTCACCAAGGACACCGCCCGCTACCCGCAGTGAGGTAGTGCGCGCGCAGATCATCCCATGCCCATTCCCCTCCAGCCCACTGACACGCTGATGTCCGTCCGGCGTGTATCGCACGCGTACGACGTCGGCGGCGTGGTGTTGGATGACGTCACGCTGCACGTGCGCGAGCGTCAGCTCACCGGGATCGTCGGGCCTTCCGGCTCAGGCAAGACCACCCTCCTGCGGGTGCTGCTGGGCTCGATCGCACCACTGCACGGCACGGTCCATCGTCGGGCCGGGTTGCGCGTCGGCTACGTGCCCCAGGTCGAAGCCGTGAACTGGAGCTTCCCCATCACGGTCCACGAGGCCGTGCTCATGGCCCGGCCGGCGCGACGATTCCGGCCGTGGACCACGAAGGAGGAGCTCGCGATCGTCGACGGCATCCTCGATCGGCTCGGAATCGGCGCGCTCGGCTCACGGCATATCCGCGAGCTCTCAGGAGGCCAGCAGCAGCGGGTGTTCATCGCCCGTGCGCTCATTGGCTCGCCGGATCTACTGCTCATGGACGAACCGACGTCGGGCATCGACGTACGGACACGCCACGAGGTGCTTCATCTGCTCGAAGATCTGAACCGTGAGGGCCTCGCCATCGTGCTCACGACACACGATCTCAACGGGATGGCAGCGCACCTGCCGCACCTCGTGTGCCTGAACACGACGGTGCAAGGCGAGGGTCCGCCGTCGGAGGTGCTCACCTCCGAGATCCTCGAACGCACCTACGGCGCGCCGATGGAGGTGCTGCAGCACGCGGGTATGCCCCTCGTCATCGACGGCGGGCACGGTCTGCGGCTCGTGCCGCCGATCGCGCCGCCCTCTGCCGAAGCGGCCCGGTAGCGATCCATGTCGGTCCTCCTCGACCCGTTCCACTTCGCGTTCCTGCGTCATGCATTGATCGTGTGCACGATCGCCGGAGGGCTATGCGGACTGCTCGGCGTGTACGTGACGCTGCGGGGCATGAGCTACATCGGCCACGGCCTGAGCCACGCCATCTTCGGCGGAGCGGCGATCTGCGCGGCCGTGGGAGTGAACTTCTTCCTCGGCGCCGGCATCTGGGGACTCGCCTCCGGGCTGGCGATCGGTCGCGTGTCGCGTCGGCGGATCATCGCCGCTGATGCCGCGATCGGTGTCATCACGACTGCCAGTTTCGCGTTCGGTATCGCGCTGCTCGGGCTGTACTCGCGGGTGAAGCAGAGCATCGAGGCGACGGTGTTCGGGAGTGTGCTCGGCGTGTCGACGAGCGACGTGTGGATCATCGTCGGCGTCGCCATCACGGTAGTGGTCGTTCTGGCCGCGATGTATCGCGGCCTGCTGTTCTCGACGTTCGACCCCGAGGTGGCGAACGTCTCGGGCATCAACACCGCCCGCTACGACGCCGTTCTGATGCTTCTGCTCAGCTTTTCGATCCTGGCCAGCATGAAGGTGCTCGGCGTCACGCTGATCGCCGCAGCGCTCGTCGTGCCGCCCGTGATCGCCCGGATGCTGACGAACTCCTTCGCCCGAATGCTGTGGATCTCGACCGCGATCGGCGCCGCCAACGGACTCGTCGGTATGTACCTCAGCTACCACCTCGATGTGTCATCGGGTGCGACGATCGTGCTCGTCGGATTCCTCG
>JAYUDQ010000694.1:0-8718 GCA_043739745.1 Acidimicrobiia bacterium
AGAACGATCCGCCCGTCGATCGGCACTGCTCTCCTGCGAACCGTGGCGGCCCAGGCCTTGAAAAGCTCGGCCGCGGCACCCTGGATCACGGCGTTGCGCGCATACCGGCCCCGGGCCGCCGCGGTGCTGCGGTTCTCCCGACCATCCGGTGCGACCCACATGCGGACCAGCCGTCCGCCGTAGGTACGCACGTCGCGCCCGGCCCGACCGGACCGATCGGCGTTGCGGAGGAACTGCATGGCCACCGGGTAGGCGTTCTCCAGGCCCCGGAGCGCCTCACCGGCCGTGCCCGAGGTCTGCCCGTACATGGCGGCCAGGACGGCCACCTTGGCGACGGGGCGGGCCACGCCGAGCCGCTCGGCGATGGGGGCATAGAGGTCGTGCGAAGCTGTGGCTGCGACGAGCTGCGCGTCACCCGAAACCGCGGCGAGAACACGCGGTTCGATCTGTCCGAGGTCAGCATGCACGAACACATGGCCCGGCTCGGCGATCACGGCCTCGCGCATGTCGGCGGGCATGTTGTGCAGGCCGGCCTGCGCCGTCATCCGGCCGGCTGCGCCGTCGCTGCCTGTCCACGCGCCCCGCAGCCGCCCATCGGGCCCAACGTTCGCGTCGAGCCACGCGTATCCGTAGGTCGTCGCCATTCGCTCGGCTTTGCGCCAGTTGAGCAGCGCGTCGACAAGGGGGTGCGCCTCCCGGAACGGTTCGAGCCGCCAAGCCCGCGTATCGGTGACATCGATGCCTGCATTCGACAGCATCCGGCGCACATGGGCGGGATTGCGCAGGTCGACGTTCGGTCCCGCGGCCGGGTCGTTCGTCACGAGCTCGTCGCGACGACGTCGGGATTCGTCGGCCTCGGATTCGTTGTGGGGTCGACCGCCGATGGTTGCGGCGAGGAGAGCTTCGGCTGTTGCGACATCGAACGGCAGGCCGTCAAGGGCGAGCTCGGTGCAGAGGAGCTCGGCCGCGGATTCGGATCGGGCGGTGGCGTCCGCTCCATTCGTGCCCGGGAGCGCGTCGATTCGCGCCTGCTGCATCCGGCACGCCTGTAGGGCCGTGGCCGCCCAAATGGTCAGTCGCTGAACTGTCAAGCCCCAGCCGCCAGAGGTCCACTCCGGCCGGAGGTGTCCGTCGGGTCGGACCGCGTCCTCCGGATCGGCGCCTTCGTCGGCAGACAGATCGAGGAGCCCGAGCTGCCCCATTGCTGGAATGGCCTCGATCGAGAGGTCGTGCAATCGGGCCCAGGTCGTGGCCGGTTGCGCGTGCCAGCCGCCGAAGAGCAGCCGGTGCACCGCAGCAACGTCCCAGCAGGTCGCCACTCGCACACCTGCGCCCGTGAGCGCCGATGGTGTGGCGTTCGACCACCACACCCATCGCGGTCGCACCATCGCCTCGACCGCAGACACCACCGCGGCGCCGGAGGGGCCGGGCTGCGTCCACGAGCCGGTCGGCCAGCTCAGCGCGATGCCCGCGTCGGAGAGGGCTAGGGCGACCAGGTCCCCGCGACGCACGCCGTCAGCGCGAAGCGCGTCGACGGCCGACCCGGAACTACGCCGAGAACTGCAAACGAAGCGCAACCTTGTCGAGCTTTCCGGTCGGCGTCATCGGCATGACTGCGATGACCTCGACGCGGCCCAGCCGGACGTCGCCGCCCGCCGCAAGATACGCACTCTCCAACTCCGCCACGTCGCCGACTGCGCCGTCGAACAGCTCGACCACCGCGATCGGCAGTGCGTCGCCGGCCGCGTCCGGCACCGCAATGACGGCTGCGAAACGTATGCGCGCGTCAGACTGGAGCAGCTCTTCGATCGGGCGCGGGTAAATCGTCTCACCGGCTCGGACGATGCGGTCGCTCCACCGTCCGAGCGTCGACACGTAGCCATCGGCATCCATTGTCCCGACGTCGCCGGTGTGCAGCCATCCGTCACGAATCGTCTCGGCGGTTCGCTCAGGCTGCCCCCAGTAGCCCCACATGAAGCCGCCCCGGATGCACAGCTCGCCGGCCTGCCCGACAGTCGCTTCTTCACCAACACTGTCGAGCACGGCGACCGCCTTGTCCGGCAGCGGCTGGCCTACCGCGCGGACCCGTCCGTCCGACTCACGCTCCGGCCGGCCGAGCGCGACGAAGCCGCCGAGCTCGCTCTGCCCGTAGCTCTCCGCGAACGAAATGCCGAGTTCGTCGAAGTAGGCGCGCTTCAGTTCGAACGGCACCGCGGCACCACCCGACACGACCAGGCGCAGCGACGACGGTGGCGCGCCACGCCTCCGACTCTCCTGGAGCACGTCGTCGAGGAGGATCGGGTTGGCGGGCAGGTACGTGACGCCCGCCGAGTCGAGGTCATCGAACACCGACCCGACGTCCCATCGGCTGCGCAGCCCGACGGTCATGCCCACATGCAGACCGGGAAGCAGGTTGGCGACCAGGCCGTAGGAGCTCGCAGGTGATGTCGCCCCAAGTGAGGAATCCGCGCCGCGCAACCCCAGCCGCTCGGCGATGCAGGCTGAGGCGCGGGCGGTCGGGCCGTGTGCGAGGACTGCGGCCTTGGGCCGTCCGGTCGAACCCGATGTGAACGAGAGATGGAACGGTTCATCGCCGGTCACGATCGCCGGCGGGGGAGCCCCGGAGGAGAGCAGTACTTCGTTCCAGCCCAGCGCGCCCGGCCGCGGACCATCCATGCAGAGGTAGTGGCGAATCGACGTCATCGACGGTCGCGCCTGCTCGACGGCGTCGTGGAGATCGTGGGTGTACACCAGGACGGATGGCGTGCAGTCGGCCGAATACTCTGCGAGCTGATCGGCAACCTGCACACTGATATGTGCACTTATTGACCCGAGTTTCCAGGCGCCGAACATCGCGATGATGTAGTCGAGGCCGTTGTGGGCGAGGAGGCCGACCCGGTCGCCCCGTCCGACACCGAGCGTGGCCAGCGCGGCCGCAGCCCGATCCGACGCCGCGTCGGCTTCGGCGAACGTCATCGAGCGGCCTTTGTCGCTCCAGCGCAGGAACGTGCGGTCCGGCCACCTGTGCGCGGCGCGGCGCAGCATGGAGGGAAGCGTGTCGGCGAGCATCGGCAGGTCCTTCGCGGTCCGTCAGAGGGGTGGCTCGGGCGTGTCGTCAGTCGAGGTAGATCGAGCGCTTCGGCGTCGCGAACACGTTCGCGACCATGGGCACGAAGTGGTCGAGCATCGGGGTGTCGTACTCGGGGTCGAAGCAGTTCTGGTCGTACTTGGCGCAGAACTCGATGGTGTCGCGGTAGTGGGGCGAGTCCGAATACCGCTCCCGCATGTGCTTGTCGAGGCCCCAGTGATGGAAGAAGTAGTAACCCTGGAAGACCCCGTGGTGCTTCACGATCCAGTGATTGCCCTCCGAGACGAACGGCTCGAGCATCGTCGCGGCCAGCTCCGAATGGTTCAGCGATGCAAGCGTGTCACCGATGTCGTGGAGAAGCGCGCAGACCACATACTCCTCGTCCTTGCCGTCGCGTTCGGCTCGCGTGGCCGACTGGAGCGAATGCGTGAGACGGTCAACGCCGTAGCCGCCTGATTCTCCGGCCAGCAGCTCGAGGTGGCGAAGGACCCGGTCGGCGAGGCCCTTGTTCCAGTCCTGCACTTGGGCGAGGATGACGCCGTAGTCGTCCTTTGTCGCATCTTGCATGCGGGTGAACGTGGTTGCCGGGTGGTCGAGCGTCATGGTCATGCAGGTTACCTGCGCACGTCGGATAGACACGATGCAACCAGTGGCGGCGCGAGCAGCGCACGCCGGCGGCACCTATACCATCCGAGGGTGCCACCGCGATCGCAATCGGGTTCACTCGGTTCGCGTCTTCGGGCACTGTCTTCGCGTCTTCGGCCGCTGTCCCGGTGGGCCTTCCGGAATCGTCAGACCGGCCAAATCACCATTGCCCAGTTCCCCAACGTTGCGCTTTGGGTCTTCCTCGCGACTGCGGCCCTGCGATGGGCCGGTGTGCGCGGGACCGTTCGATCCTTCGTGGGCTGGATCGGTGTGGTCGCGCTGGCCTGGTGGGCGGTCGATGAAGTGGTCCGGGGCGTCAACCCGTGGCGCAGGCTCCTCGGTTGTGGCGGCATCGTCGCGGCCGTGTCCGGGCTGGTGTCGATGATCCGATGACCATCTCGTGCGCCGTCACCAGTCGGTCGGGCGGTAGTCCTTCAGGAACTGACCCCACCGATGATGGCCGGTGTTGACGCCGTCGATGATGGGATCGACGATCCGCGCCGCGCCGTCCACGATGTCGAGCGGCGGGCGGAAGCCGTGCTCAGCCGACTTGCGTTCGGCTATGTGCACCGGATCCTCGTCGCTCACCCAACCGGTGTCGACGCTGTTCATATGGATCCCCGACGCCTGGTAGTCAGCCGCTGACGTCCGGGTCATCATGTTCAGCGCAGCCTTGGCCATGTTCGTATGCGGGTGGCGGGTGGTCTTGAACCGACGGTAGAACTGCCCTTCGACGGCCGACACGTTGACGATGTGCTTGTCGCGGTTGGGCGTCCGCAGCATCAGCGGCTTGAGCTTGGCGTTGAGGACGAACGGCGCGACCGCGTTCACGAGCTGTGTCTCCAAGAGCTCTACCGAGGAAACCTCGTCGAGCAGCAGCCGCCACGAGTTCCTTTCGCGGAGGTCCACCTGCTGGAGGTCCTGGTCCAACCGGCCGACCGGCATCAGGTGCTGCGCAAGCGTCCCGTCCTCGGCCAGTAGCGCCGCTTGGGAGAGCTCGGCCGGACGGGTGAGCCCGATGAAGTCGTCCGGGGCCGACGGCTCGATCGTGAGCATCTCGGATCGCCGGAGCCCCTCGTACGCGCCGAGCACGCGGCGTGTCCTCGTGGCCATGTCCTGTTCGGCGCGGCCCTCGAGCTCGAGCATGTGCCGATAGAACTCCGGCGGGCGTCGCACCGTCTGGCAGGCGTTGTTCACGACGAAGTCGAGCCGCTCGCGAGTCCGGAGAAGGTGGGTGCAGAAGGCTTCGACGCTGGGCGTGTGCCGAAGGTCGAGGCCGAACACTTCGAGGCGCTCACCCCACTCGTCGAAGTCCGGCTCGCCTGCGTATCGCTCGGCGCAATCCCGCGCGAATCGTGTCGTCACGATCAGCTGCGCTCCGGCGCGCAACAGCTTGATGCCGGCCTGGTAGCCGATCTTCACGCGGCCACCGGTGAGGAGCGCGACCCGACCGGTGAGGTCGGCGGTCTCGCTGCGCTTCGCGTAGTTGTAGTCGCCGCACGTGTGACACATCTGGTCGTAGAACGCGTGCAGCACGGAGAACTTCCGTTTGCATACATAGCAATGCTGGGGTTCGTTCACCTCGCAGTCGTCGGCAGTGGCGTCGGTCCCGGGCATTGTCGGCGCGAACACGTTCGGCGTCGTGAACACTGGCCGGTTGCGCAGCACCCGGATGCCGGTGCCGGCCATCAGCGACTCGTCACGCGCGGCCTTCGCCTCGCGGTCGCGCTTCTGACGCGCCTTCGTCCGCAGGCGCCGTTCCGAGACATCCGGGCAGAAGACGTCGCCGGCCGCAGTGATGAGCCGCCTTCGCTGCTCGTCGGTGAGCCCATCGAGAACAACCCGCCCGCCGGCGATGGCCTCGAGCAATGCGGTCGCTTCCAGAAGACGCCCGACCGGGTCCGCGGACGCGGGAGCAGGCAGCGGATGGAGGTGCTCGGACATTGGAACAGGCTAGGCGTGCGGAAACGGCAGTGTTCCGTGCGTCATGCGGTCGTGTCGGATGCCTCGACCATCTCCGTGGCGGGCCCGAACACGAAGAGCCGATCGAGGATCGGCATCGGGTCCTGCGACCACCGCAGGCCCAGGACTTGCGCGTTGGTGCGACGTCCGAGGCGGAACCGGACCACCTCGAACGGCGTCGTCGTCAGCTCGTACACGTCGACACCGGATGTGGCCGGGGCGTTCTCCGCCGTAGCACCGTTCTGGAACCTCACCCTGATGGCCGGCCCGTCGACGGCTTCGATCAGCCGAGTCGCCGCGACCAGCATCGTGTCGACATCACGCCCGCCGGTGTCGCCGAGTGCGTTGCGGATGTCGTGTTCGTGGGAGATCACGTCGAAGAGCGCCGGCCACCCCTGCCGTTCGGTGATCGCTGACCGGAACAGCGGCGCGAACGATGCCCACTTGTCGAGCATCGAGCCGAGGGTTTCGTCGCGGTGGCGCTGCACCTGTTCCTCGGTCTGTTCCGGCCGGGGAATTCCGTTGATCCGACCGGCTGCGCCCGTGGTGGTCGCCAACTATGAACCCGCAGCTCATACGTGCACCCTCCATCGAGCGCTCTGCAGGGTCAGGTAGGTGCGGGCGTACCCTCGGCCGACGATCTGGACCCGGGGCCCGAGCGCGGCATGCAGCTGCCTGAGCTGGTGGAACGGGACCTGCGGCCGGGCATGGTGCTCTGCGTGGAACGACATGTTCCAGGTGAGCAGACGAACGGCAGCGTTCGTTCTGGTGGTGCGGGTGTTCGCGAGCACGTCCGTCACCTGCGGGCACCCGGTGTGCTCGGCAAGGAGGAACGCCCGTAGGAACGGCTGTCCGAGCAGCGCCGGCACGATCCAGACCTGGACGGCGACGAGCGACCCGGTGGCGATGCTCAGAACGGCGATTGCGGCGTACACGAGCAGATGCAGCCGGGCCTGTGCGACGACCCGTTTCCGGTGAGCCGGCGGCAGGAAGGACTGTTCGGCTCGCCCCAGTGCAAGGCAGACGATCGTCTTTGCCATGGCCCACCAGTAGTGGAGGCCCAAGGCATGGAGGACGATGCCGGCCCGTGTGGCCGTCTTCCAGCCGGCGAGCTCCGGGTCATGCTCGGGATCCTGTGCATAGCGGTGGTGTGCGGCATGGAACAGCCGGAACCACCGGCTCGGCAGGAGGAGAACGATCCCGCACACTGCGGCGACTCCGTCGTTGAGCCCACGCGACCTGAACGCGGTGCGGTGCACGCACTCGTGCGCTGCGCAGAAAAGTGCACACAGAACAATCCCGTGCAGCACAAGCACAGGTAGAGCGAGCGGGCTGCCCCAGGTGTGGAGCACCAAGGCCCCTGAGATGGCCAACAGGCCCAGGTGTGCGGCCAGGCGACGCCCGCCTGACGCGTCCGATCGATGAGGCACCAAGTCGGTCAGCTCGATCGTCGTTGCGCCCGGCACGGACCCATCATCGCCGATCCATCATGCAAGTGGACGACCGATCCCCGCGTCTGCGGTCGGGTGGAGCAGAGGTCGATACCCGTTGCTGAGCGCGGCCAGGGATGTCGGCGGCGTCAGAACCATCGCGTCGCCGCCACACGGGCGTGGCGAGGGCGCGATCCAGCCATCGAAGCTGAACGCGAGCAGGTGATCGGCGATCAGCAGACAGGGCGTTGATTTCGGCCCGACGATCACGGTCCCGACGGGAAGCGCATCGATCGGTGCCGTCCATGTCCGTCGTTGAGCGGCCCGGGCGAGGCCACGTCCGCCGTCATAGCGCTCAATGGCGAGCCGGCGGTTGAGCTCGGACGCGAGCAATGGCGCGTGTGTGCCCACCGATCTGGCCACTGCTTGGTTGTACGCGCGGTAGTCGCTCCGACGACAGTATGCGCACGGACGATGTCCGGCGGCCAGGGCGACAGCTTCGTCCAGGAAGAAGATCGGGGTCCAACGCCCCGGCGCGGCGAGGGGTTGTCGTCGGCCTCGGAGCTCCGTCACACATGCGATCCAAAGCGTGCCGCGCTGGTGCCGTACGACGAGTCCCCCAGCGTCGACCAGGCAACCGCGGTTCCCGGAGAGCAGCCCTCGACCGCTGACGGCGTGGAGGTCACCCCAGGGGTCGACACGGTTGCGACGGGGGCCCACGTTGTTCGTCGACATACGGATAGTTTTACCCCAACGATCACGCTCCGTGGCGGGCTTGATATGCGCAAATCGGCAGTACGGGTTTCGGTCGCCCGCGTCTTGTCGATAGCGGTTCCGAGTTCGCCAAGGGCCGGGCGATTCGGAGCGGGACAGTCCACGCGAGGATCGGGAGCCGCAGCAACATGTCGTTGCCGAGACTGAGTATCGAGCACCGACTGCCGACTACTGGCATGACCACCTCGGACAACGACCCGAACACGACCGCCACCTCGCCGGCGAATGGGAACGCCACGCCGCCGCAGCCGTGCAACACCACGCCCACACCGGCCAACTCGCCCACCTACCTGACTGGCGGCAAGACACCCGCCAACCCGAACCGCCCTATCAGACCCGGCAGCGGGACCGGCGGCCCGAACGCGACGGACCCTCACTCGGCCAGTGAGGCCGCGCTCATCGTCGCAGCCGTCGGATTCTTTCGGGGGATTTTGACCGGAATCGGCTCGTCGCCGCTCTCTTATCCCAGAACACAAGAAGCGGCGGCGTCGCCCTCAACCACGGAGAGGCGTATTCAGCGCGCCCATGATCCTAAGCGCGCCGACGAATATTCGCCCGATGGTTGAACTTACGGGGTTCTCAGGCATCGACCGATCAGGTACGGTGACCACACCGAGCGGTGAACAACCCCTCGCACCGGGTTCCCGCGACGCTGGAAACCCCCACCCCGAACCCTGCCACGTGAACGAACGCGTCACCCGTGGCAGCCAGCAAGACTAGGCCTGAAAGCACCGTTTTGGTGTCGGTTTGATGGGTGGTGGCGTTTCGGCTGGTGATGGTATGTGTGCGTAGGGTTTCTGGTGGTGTGGGTGCGCGTGG
>JAYUDQ010000695.1:0-3420 GCA_043739745.1 Acidimicrobiia bacterium
TCCTCGTACTCGGCGACGGGCGACACTGCATCCACTCCTACTACTCGTTGCGTCAAGACTAGTCGAACAGCTCGCCCCCTCCCCGAGCGCGCACCTGGATGACGGCCAGCGACCTGAAATAGTCCGCACTTCATGGCGTTCCGCGGCTTCCGCTGAATACGCGATCCACCCATAACGGCGACGCCGAACGACGGCACGCGCACAGACAAGATTCGCGCCAGAACGGCGCGTCGGTACGCGGTGAGTCAGCGACGCCTCGACGGGTGTCTGGGTTGCGGGGTCATCGTGTATGGAACACTCGTGCCGTGCCGTGCCGTGCCGTGACCGCGAACCTGGGACCGGGAACCTAGGGTCTGCAGAATGGCCCTGGTTCTCGGCACTCCGCTCGAGCGATTTGAGACTCGGTTCGCGCCGCTGATGAGAGCGGCTCGAACTTTGCCCGGGGTTGTCGAGGAGGCGCTGCTACGCCACTACCCACAGGGAATTCCTGGCTACGCAATGCCTGCGGCCACAGCCTCAAGGATGTTGCTTGCCGTTGACCCGCTGTATCACGCCGCAGTGCAGTCCCTAGCGGAGCCTGACACCGCGCTTGGCGCGCTGGCGCTCATGCGTCCCATCATCGAGGCGTGGTGTCACCTGTTCTGGATTCTTGGCCTGGATGGGGCCAAAGACGCGCCATGTCGCGCGATACGCCTGGAGCAGATGTGGATGGGGAGCTCACTAGGTGTGGCCCATGCCTCGAAGGACGTCGAAGAGATTCGAAAGGCTGAACATCGCCGAGGTGAGATCAGAGATCTCTACAACTCGACGAGATGCACAGGCGGCCCGAGAAAGTACGGCGACACGGAGACGACCGTGATCGATGTGTCTGCGAAGCTTCAGGCTGACTGGTTGCCGGCGGCATGGAGGTCGTCGTCCCAAATGGTGCATGTGGGAGGCTGGGATTGGGCCTTGGTCGATCGCGGCGACGGTGTTTCGGTTCTCCAATCACCAACCCCTTCGCATCGGGCGACCCGCCTCAACCACCTGATCATCATCTACTACAACGTCGCGATGGCGGCGGTCGAACTCACAGGGGCCGGTCGCGACTCCGATGCGGCCCGCACGGTCTACGCCACCTTGCTCGCCGTACGCGACGACAAATTCTTGTTGCGCGCCATCGACGGTGACTACGACTAGACAATCCCCGTGATCCACTCCGGTTCGGTTGGAGACCGCGCATATCGCGCGAGCAGATCAACGCTCCTGCGGCTGACAGCTGCGAGTGCCGAACGGCGCTTATTCGCCAGCGCAGCCACGCCGCTATCGCTCGGACCCACTCCCCGCCAGATGAGATTTTCGGGTTTGTCACGTCGCGGGGAGGATCTCGATGTACCCGTCTGTTCCGTTCACGCGGATCCGCTGCCCGTCCCGGATCAGCCGGGTGGCATGTTCCACCCCCACGACGGCCGGCAAACCGTACTCCCGTGCGATCACTGCGCCATGGGTCATCACGCCCCCGACCTCCGTCACCAGGCCCGTGATCGCGACGAACAGGGGCGACCAGCTGGGGTCCGTGTAGGCCGTGACCAGGATGTCGCCCGGTTCGAGATCGGCCTCGGCCATGTCCAGGATGACACGGGCCCGCCCCTCGATGGTCCCGGCGGAAACCGGCAGGCCGACCAGCGCGCCGGTCGGCAAGTCGTCGCGTCGGTACGCCCCGGCGATGACCTCGCCATCCGAGGTGAGCACCCGGGGCGGCGTCAGCGCTTGATACGACCTGAACGCGTCCTTGCGTTGGCGGATGAGCTGGTCATCCACTTGGTTCGTGCGCACGACGTCGTGGAGCTCCTGAAACGTGAGGTAGAAGATGTCCTCGTTGTCTCGAAGCACATGGGCCTGCACGAGGCGCTCGGCCTCTTCCAGCAAGGCCTGCTTGTACACGAAGTAGCGGCTGACCATGCCGAACTTTGGATACTCTCGGTACCCGATGAAAGTCCGGACTCGGTCGATCATCCGCTTGGCCTCTTCGGCCTTTCGCTCCCCGTCCGGCACGGCCTGCAATCGCTCCAGCACTTCCTGTTCCTTCTTCCACGCCTCCTGTCGCCCTTGCTCGAAGCGCCGCTTCCCAGCGCCCGGCTCGAAGTTCTTGATGTTGCCGAGGATCACGAGCACGAGCGTGGTGGGACGTTCGCTCCAACGCGGCCTCGTGATGTCGATCTCGCCGACGCAGCGCATGCCGTACTTGTCGAGGAAGGCTTGGATGGCGTCTCGGGTTTCCCGCCCGCCCGCAAGCTTGGCCAGCTCGTCCAGGAAACCCTCGTCCTCGACGTGTTGCAGAAAAGCCACCACTTCCGGATGCGGGCGGATCACGTCCGCGACGTCCAGGAGCGCCAGCCCCATCTCCGACGTGACGTTGTGGGGGACGGACAGCGTGAGCGTGTCGGCCGCGTTCTTCTCACCCAGCCACGCCTGCAGCTTCTCGTTGAGCCACCACGTGGCCTCCATCGCCCCCATGAAAACCTGATGACTTTGCGGATCGAACAGGATCCGCTTCAGCTCCTGGATGTCCGCCAGGATGAAGTCGAGCAGCGCCGATCCAGACTTCGTCCGGATGTTGCGTTTCAAGGCGGCGACGGAAGCCTGGCTGCGCCCGATCAGCTCGGTGACGATGGCCGGATCGGTCTCGATCGGGGCTGGCGCGTCGCCATGCGGCGCCCCGCCGGGACCCTCGTCAGGGAGCGACGGGATGAAGTCGTCGCGTTCGAGGATGGTCTGCAGCGCGTCCCCGATCAGCGGATCGGATTTCCCCAGGACCTCCAGCAGGCCTGCGCGGCTCGCTGGCGAAGCCAGGCCCTGGGTGACGTCGACGAACAGCCTCCCGGCGGCCTCGTACATCGGCGGGAGGGCCGTCAGCTGGAACACCGAGAGCCCCAGGGGCTTCATGGGGTCGGTCATCATCTGCTGATGACCGACGGAGACGTAGACGTGGTGCTCTTGGTCGCCGGACGCGGGGATGGGGAATAGCGTGGTGATCGGCCGGCCCTGGACGATCTGGAAGCCATCGTCGACCAGGCACCATTCGATGTCCTGGGGGCGGCCGAAGTGCGCTTCGATCCGCCGGCCCAGCTGCGCGAGTCGCACGACCTGCGCATCCGTCAGCGCTGGCTGCTCCTGCCGCGCCGGGTCGATCGCCTGTTCCTGCGTCCCGCCACCCGGCACGGCGTGGATGGCACGCTGCTTGGTGGCGACCGCCTTGGCGACGACCTCGCCGTCGCGCACCTTGTAGGCGTCAGCCTTCACCAGGCCGGAGACCAGGGCCTCGCCGAGGCCGAAGCTTGCCTCCACGGAGGCGACCTTCCGGTTTGACGTGACGGGGTCGGCCGTGAAAAGGATGCCGGCCGCCTGCGGGAAGACCATCTGCTGCACGACCACGGCCAT
>JAYUDQ010000696.1:0-3417 GCA_043739745.1 Acidimicrobiia bacterium
ATCTCCGCGGAAGATCTGCCGGCGGCATTGCGGACCAATGCCGTCGCCGGTGTACCGACCCGTCAGCGCTTCGAACTCGCGGGGAGGCCGTACATCGCCGTCGCCATCCCGCTGACCGCGTCGCGCACGAACCCGACCGTGTACGTCGAAGTGAGCGGGCTGTCCGAGCTGGAACGCACCTTGGCCACGCTCGGTACCGCACTGGTGGCCGGCTCGGTGATCGCGACGGCGCTCGGTGCGATCCTCGGCCTCTACGCGAGCCGTCGCGTGATGCGTCCGCTCAGCTCGATCGCCATGACGTCGGAGCGGATCGCGGAGGGTGAGCTCACCGCCCGGCTCGACGACACGAGCGACCGCGACCTGACCCGTCTCGTGGGTTCCTTCAACCGCATGGCCGCGTCGCTGGAGCAGCGGATCCAGCGTGAGCATCGCTTCACCTCGCACGTGAGCCACGAACTACGGTCGCCGCTCACGTCGCTGCGGGCGGCCGTCGATCTCGTCAACAGCCGCCTGGAAGACCTACCCGAACGGGCCCGGCTCGGCGTCGGCATGATCGAGACGCAGGTGAAGCGCTTCGAACGGATGGTGCTCGATCTGCTCGAAGTGGCCAAGATCGAAGCCGGCGTCGCCTCGACCGATCTCGTCCCGCTCCGGCTGGAGCCGCTGTTGCGCACCACGCTGGCCCGGCTGCAGTCCGATACGCCCCGCGAGGTGACGCCGCAGTCGGCCAGCGCCGTTGTGCTCGTTGACGCCCGCCGCTTCGAGCACGTCATGCTGAACCTCATCGAGAACGCAAACGCGCATGGGCTGGGGGCGACGGCCGTGCGGGCCGAGCTCGTCGGCGGCCGTGTCGCCATCCATGTCGACGACGCCGGGCCGGGGGTGACGGCGGCCGAGCGCCAGCACATCTTCGAGCCGTTCATCCGCGGGGCGAACGGCCGCCACCTGCCTGGCGCGGGTCTCGGCCTCGCACTCGTCACCGAGCACATGCGGCTGATGAGCGGCAGCGTCTCGGTAGGGGAGAGCCCCGAGGGCGGCGCCCGCTTCACCCTCGATCTGCCTGAGCACGACGCATGAACCGCGTCCCGATGGCCCGCTCGATCACCGTCGGTGTCCTTGCCCTCTGCCTGCTCGGCGCCTGCGGCGTGCCGCAGGACGCCACCGACCGTCCGTTGCGTGGGCGGGTCGCGTTCGAACCACCGCCCGAGCCGACGACCTCGACCGCGACGACGGAGTCGAGCACGTCGACGACCTCGACCACGACGACCATTCCCGGGCCGACCACGACGGCGGTTCCGACCACGACGGCCCCGCCACCTCCCGTTTTCCCGTTCATGCTGTTCTGGGTTCGCGACGACCAGATCGTGCGGGTGCGGCGGACCTTGGCCGTGGAGGCGACACTCGACCTCGTCGTCGATGCGTTCCGCCTCGGCCCCGACGAGCTCGAAACCGAGAACAACCTGCGCACCGCGCTCCCCACGCCGTCGGCGATCCTGAACATCGTGTCTGAGGCGGGAACGGCAACGGTCGAGCTGGACCCGTCGTTCCTCACCCTGCCGGGAAGCGAGCAGGTCCGCGGCATCTGCCAGATCGTGTTCACCGTGACCGGCGTCGGCGGCATCGGCCTGGTGCGGTTCTCCATCAACGGTCGACGAGTTGCCGTTCCCCGCGCGGATGGTCAGCCGACGACGAAACCGGTGTCGCGCGACGACTACGCCTCGCTGGTGCTCGATGGCGGTCAGGCGCTGGTGGTGCCGACGACGACCCTGACGACCTCGATCCCCCGTATCGACCCCGACATCTCCATCAACCCCTAGTCCATCAACCCGTAGCTCGCGGCCTCGCCTGTGTGCCGCGGCGTCGGCCCGCCTAGTGCCAGGTACCCCGGTACCATGCACCGGATGCGAGAGCAGTTCCACCCTCCGGTCGAGGAATACCTCACCACCATCTACGAGCTGTCCGAAGACGGCATCAACGTGATCCAGGCGCGCCTTGCCGAACGCCTCGGCCACACCCCGCCTGCCGTCTCCGAGATGGTCACGCGGCTCAAGACCAACGGCTACCTCACCATCGACGGGCGGGCCATTTCGCTCACGGAGAAGGGCCGGGAACTGGCTGAGGGCGTGGTGCGCAAGCACCGCCTGGCCGAGCGGCTGCTGACCGACGTCATCGGGCTGCCGTGGCATCTCGCCCATCTGGAGGCCGGCCGCTGGGAGCACGTCATCTCCGACGAGGTGGAGGACCGGCTTCGGGTGCTCCTGGACGATCCGTCGACATGCCCCCACGGCAACCCCATCCCGGGCGTGAAGCAGACGGCGGTCCGCATGGTGGCGCTGTCCGAGGTCGAGCCGGGCGACAACGTGCGCCTCGAGCGGGTCACCGAATCGGTCGAGATCGACGATGCCTCGATGGCCTATCTGCACGAGCACAACTTCATCACCGGGTCGATCGCAAAGGTGACGGCCAAGGCGCCCGACGGCAGCCTTTCGCTGCGGGTCGGCCGCGAGACGGTCGTGGTCGGCGGCGTGCTCGGCGCCAACCTCTACGTGTCGCACGCCTGACGGCGGGTTTTCGCTCCGAGGTCCGACCTTCAGAACAAGGCGACGGTGGCGATGGTGTGCTCGATGTCCGCCGCGGTCACGTCGAGGTGCGTCACCATGCGGAATGACGGGCCGGTTCCGGACACCTTGATGCCGGACGCCGCGAGGTGATCGGCAAACGCCGGTCCTCGCTGAGCGGCGACGGTGACGAACACCATGTTCGTGTGCGCGCCGTCGACGAGGAGTCCCGGAACGGTGCGCAGCCCGTCGGCCAGGCGGGCCGCGTTGGCGTGATCCTCTGCGAGGCGGTCCACATGGTGGTCAAGCGCATGGAGGCCCGCAGCGGCGAGGATCCCGGCCTGACGCATGCCGCCACCGAGCATCTTGCGCCATCGGCGGGCATCGTCGATCAGCCCGGTCGGCCCGGCCAGGACGGATCCGGCCGGCGCGCCGAGGCCCTTCGAGAGGCACACCGACACGGTGTCCGCGAACACGGCGATGTCGGCCACGCTGATCGACAAGGCGATCGCCGCGTTGAACAGGCGGGCGCCGTCGAGGTGCAGGCCGAGGCCGCGCTCGCGGGTGAGCTGCCACGCCGCCGCGTGGTAGCCGAGCGGGATCACCTTGCCGTCGGTGGTGTTCTCGAGGGCGAGTAGCCGGGTACGGGCGAACAGCAGGTCCTCGGGCTTGATGTTGGCCGCGACCTTCGCAAGGTCGAGCGTGGCGTCGGCCTCGGGCTCGATCGGCTGGGGCTGGATGGATCCGAGCACCGCCGCGCCGCCGCCCTCGTTGCGGTAGGTGTGGGCCTGCTGAGAGACGAGATATTCGTCGCCCCGTCCGCAGTGCGACATGAGGGCCATCAGGTTGGCCTGGGTGC
>JAYUDQ010000697.1:0-8664 GCA_043739745.1 Acidimicrobiia bacterium
TCGACACGCTGCGGCGAAGGTAGAAGGACGGCCCGGGAGGAGCTGCTTCGGACCAGCGTCTTGGGACCTGCGTCTTGGGGTCGCGGCGCCGCCCGCTACGGTCGCACGGATGTCCGGAATCCGCTTCGCATCGGCCAAGGGACGCTGGGTCATCGCCGCGGCAGTACTGGGTTCGGGCATCGCGTTCCTCGACGGCAGCGTGGTCAATACGGCATTGCCGAGCATCCAGAAGGACCTGCACGCCAGCCTCGCCGGACAGCAGTGGGTGATCACTGGCTATCTGCTCACGCTCGGCTCGCTGCTGATCGTCGGCGGCTCACTCGGCGACCTGTACGGCCGCCGTCGCATGTTCGTGTTCGGGCTCATCGGCTTCAGCGTGACCTCGATGCTCTGCGGGCTGGCGCCCAACCTGGCCACGCTGATCGCAGCGCGGGTGCTCCAGGGGTCGGCCGCGGCGCTGCTCGTGCCGGGCAGCCTGGCCATGCTCTCGGCCGTGTTCCATCCCGACGACCGGGCACGCGCCATCGGTTCGTGGTCCGGGCTTGCCGGCGTCGCGACCGCGCTCGGGCCGTTCCTCGGCGGATGGCTCATCGACGCCGTGTCGTGGCGCTGGGTGTTCCTGATCAATCCACCACTTGCGGCCGTCGCGGTGTTCATCGCGCAGCGCCACGTGCCGGAGACCCGTGGCGAGGAAGGTGCACAACCGCACATCGACCTGCCCGGAGCAGTGACGCTGTCGCTGGGGTTGGCGGGCGTCGTCTATGCGCTCATCGAGGGCCCCTCGCGGCAGTGGCCGGCGGCGAGCGTCGCCACCGCGATCGGCGGCGTACTCGCGCTGGTCGCGTTCGGTGCGATCGAGGTCCGCTCGCCCCATCCGATGGTGCCGCTGGCGGTGTTCCGGTCCCGTCGCTTCGCCGGCGCCAACGCCGCGACGTTCGTGATCTGGGGTGCGATCGGCGCGGTGTTCTTCCTTCTGACGATCCACCTGCAGAACGATCTCGGCTACTCCGCGCTCGAAGCCGGTGCCGCGTCGCTACCCGTGACGGTGCTGATGGTGCTCTTCTCGGCGAAGTCCGGACAGATCGCGCAGACGATCGGACCTCGCCTCCCGATGTCCGCCGGGCCGGCTGTCGTCGGCGCTGCGTTCGTACTGATGACGCGCGTCCGCCCAGGAGTCAGTTACCTCACGGTGGTGCTGCCGGCGGTCGTGCTGTTCGGCAGCGGTCTCGTCATCACCGTCGCCCCGCTCACGGCCACCGTCCTCGCGGCGGTCGAGGACAGGCGGGCCGGCGTTGGATCGGCGATCAACAACGCCATCGCCCGCGTCGCCGCGCTGCTGGCGATCGCCGTGCTCCCTGCACTCGCAGGCATCGCCGGTGGCGGGACTGGGTCGCTCGGCGACGGCTTCGCCCGGGCGATGTGGATCTGCGCCGCGTTCGCCGTTGCAGGCGGGGTCATCTGCTTCTTCACCATTCGCAACGACCCGGTCGCGGCAACAGGTTCGGCGGGGTCGGTGACGGTGCGTTGAGGTGACGGTGCATTGAGGCCGCGCCGAGCAGTCGTATCGACCAGAATCCATTGACCAATCGCTTGAATCGGGGAACGACAATGGGACGTATCGCAATCGTCGGCGGCGGAATCGTCGGAACCTGTGCGGCGATCATGCTGGCGCGGGACGGGCACGACGTGACGGTGTTGGAGCGCGATCCCGCGACGGCTCCGTCACCGGACATGGCCTGGGGTGATTGGGAACGCCGGGGCGTGAACCAGTTCCGGATGATCCATTACTTCCTGCCGAGGTTCCGTGAGGTGGCCGAGGCCGAACTGCCTGGGCTGACCGAAGCGCTTGTCGCAGCCGGCGCACTGCGGAACAACCCGATCGACGGCATCCCGGCCGATCTCACCGGAGGTCGACGTGATGGCGACGAGCGCTTCGACACCGTGACCGCCCGCCGGCCCATCGCCGAGTCGGTCGTGGCCGCCATGGCCGCGGCGACACCGGGCCTCACGATCCGTAGGGGTGTCGCCGTCGCCGGTCTCGTGGCCGCGCCCGGCGCCGATGGCGTGGTCCATGTCAGCGGACTTCGGACCGCGGACGGCGAGGAGATCATCGCGGATCTGGTCGTCGACGCCGGCGGACGCCGATCAGCGATGGCCGAGTGGCTGCGCGCCGCGGGATCTCCCGGCCCGGTCGAGATGGTCGAAGACGGCGGTTTCGTCTACTACGCCCGCCACTTCAGGTCGGCCGATGGATCGGTGCCGCCGGCCTTCGGGGGCCTGCTGCAGCCGTACGGATCTGTCTCGCTGCTCACGCTGCCGGCCGACAACGGGACCTGGGGCGTGGGCATCATCGCCAGTTCGAAGGACGCGCCGATGCGAGCCGTGCTCGATGCCGCCTGCTGGGAGCGCGTGGTCAGCGCCTACCCGATGGTCGCGCACTGGATCGATGCCGAAGCCATCACCGATGTCGAGGTCATGGCCAAGATCGAAGATCGTCAGCGTACATACGTCGTCGACGGCGCTCCCGTGGCGACCGGTGTCATCCCGCTTGCAGATGCGTGGGCTTGCACGAACCCATCGCTCGGGCGGGGCATCTCGATCGGGCTCGTCCATGCCGCCGCGCTGCGCACCCTGGTCCGCGATGAAACGTTCAGCGACCCGACCGCACTTGCGGTTCGCTGGAGCGAGCTGACCGCCTCGACGGTGCAGCCGCTGTTCGACGACACGCTCGCCTTCGACCGCCATCGCCTCGCGGAGATCGAAGCAGTGATCAACGGGCATGAGTACTCGACCGACGACCCCGGATGGCTGCTCGGCAAGGCACTCGAGTCCGCCACGCTCCACGATCCGGAACTGCTTCGCGGTTTCATCGACATCGTCTCGCTGATGGAACGTGGCGTCGACGTGCTGTCCCGCCCGGGCCTGGCCGAGAAGGCGATCGCGCTTGCCGACCCGACCCCACCACCGGGTCCGAACCGCAGCGAGCTGCTTGCCCTGATCGGCGCCTGACATGCCCATGAAATCGATCAACCTCGGAGATATGACCTTCGCCGTCCAGGACGAAGGCGAGGGCTCACCGGTGGTACTCCTGCACGGCTTCCCCGACTCGCACACCCTCTGGCGCAATCAGACCGCGGCCCTCGTCGAAGCGGGGCATCGCGTGATCGTGCCCGACCTGCGCGGCTTTGGCGAATCCGCGAAGCCGGAAGGGGTCGAGCACTACGACCTCCTCACGCTTGCCGGTGACGTGATCGGGATCATGGACGCGCTGGGCGTGGAGAAGGCGCATGTGGTCGGCCACGACTGGGGCGCAGCACTGGCATGGGCATTCGCGGCGTTCGTGCCCGACCGGGTCGATCACCTCGTTGCCCTCTCGGTCGGGCATCCGTCGGCGTTCGGGAGCGTCGGCTTCGCGCAGCGCGAGAAGTCCTGGTACATGCTGCTGTTCCAGTTCGAGGGCATCGCCGAGCAATGGCTCTCGGCCGACGACTTCGCCAACATGCGGGCCTGGGCCCGGCATCCGGACATGGACCAGGTCGCGGCCGATCTGTCCCGGCCCGGAGCGTTGACCGCCGCACTGAACTGGTACCGGGCCAACGTCCATCCTCGGACGATGATCGAACCGGCGCTCGTGTTCCCGGCGATCCAGGCCTCCACGATGGGCATCTGGAGCTCGGGCGACTTCGCGCTCGAGGAAGCGGGGATGACGGCCTCCAAGGACTACGTCGCCGGGCCCTGGCGCTACGAGCGGATCGAGGATGCGGGCCATTGGATGCAGCTCGACGCCGCGGACGAGGTCTCTGCGCTGCTGGCCGACTTCCTGCGGTCTTCCTGAGTCCCAGACTGCGCAACGGATCGGGGTACGAGATGACGGTCGTTCGGGAAATCTGGTATCGCGCTGATGGGCTCGAGCTGAGGGGAACGCTTGCCGTGCCCGATGGCCCGGGCCCGTTCCCGGCCGTGTTGATCGGTCACGAGGGACCAGGACTCGACCACATCCAGCGCCATCGCGCGAGCGACGTCGCTGCGCTTGGCTATGTGGGTTTCGCGCTTGACTACCACGGCAGCCTCAGCCCGTTCGCCGACCGCGACGCGATGATGGACCGGCTCGGGGAGCTCTTCGCGAATCCGGAACGCAACCGAGCGCTTGGTGTCGTGGCGCTCGCGGTCGTGCGCCGCGAACCGTCCGTCGATTCGACGCGAATTGCCGCGATCGGCTACCGCTTCGGGGCCACGGTTGCGCTCGAACTTGCCCGCACCGGCGCCGACATCAGAGCGGTCGTCGGGTTCCACCCCGGGGCTGACGAATATCAGGCCCGACGACAGCCGAAACATTGAGGGCCGGGTGCAGCTGGCATCGGCACGGACGGCCCGATGGTCCCGCTCGAACACCGGGCTACCCGGTATCGCTTACGACGAGCGAGCCGTCAGGCAATCATGGAATGCGATGCGCGAGCGCTTTGCCGAGGTGTTCTGACGCACTCATTGGGCACTTGAGAGGTTCGGGTCGTCGCGCACGGCGCACATCCATGATCGGCACGTGTCCCGATCCGCCGAGGTCTGCTGCAACCGCACGAAACCATCGGTCAACTGGCAATCCGCTCGTGCGAGCACGTTCCGGCACGTTCAACGTCAATTCACGGGAGCAGCACCGAATACTTTTTCTGGACTTCTTCACAGATTGCGGTGTTTGGGGAGCTGACTGTCATACCCCTCTGCGAACATGTGTTCGTGTACAAAACGGACCAGTCCTCGTTCGGTGGAGAGCCCACCACCCGCCACCCGTGGCCGGCAATCCACGTACCCATTGCCGACCCGACCGGTTGGGCCGCTTCGGAAATCCACGCCGGCTTGCGGGCGCTCGAACGCATCCGCCGCGAAACCGAGGCCGCCACTGCCGTGCTCATCGCAGCGCTGCCCGAAACACGTGACTCGGTCACGAGCCTTGCCCGGGAGACGGGCATCTCCACTCGCGAGGCCCGCCGCCGACGCGACATCGCCGCCGTAGCTGGCGCGGTTCCTGGCGCGCTGGCGCTTCTCGGATCCGGCATCGTGTCCGGTGAACATGTCGCCGCCCTAATGCCAGCAATCGGGAAAGCTGGGGTCGGCGAGCTCGCGGTATCCGCGGTCGGGACCAGCCCCGAAGACTTTGTACGTGCCGTCGAGCGGTTCCGTCTCGCCGGCGAGCACGGCGAAGACACCGCTCAGCGCCAACGCGCCCTGCGTCGGCTGCGGTTCTTCAAAGGGCCAGAGGGCATGGTCGGCATCAACGGGCTCCTCGCACCGATCGACGGAGCAACGCTCAGGTCGGTGCTCACTGCGATCTTGGACGCCCGATATCGGCTGGAGCATCCCGAACGGGCGGCCGTCCTCGGCGGGCATGGCGGAGACACCTACGAGCAGCGCATGGCCGACGCGCTTCTCGAGATCACCGGCATCACCCCCAGCACACAGGCCAAACCAGCGGCTCCAACCGACGAGGGCACCAGTGGCGGCGGCAGCTCGAGCAGTGGTCACGACCCTGGGCCATTTTGCGATGCCGACGTCGATCCCGGCGGCGGCGTTGCGCCGGGAGATACCGGCCGAGACCACGGCATCGATCGGGACGACGAAGCCCCTGGCGAATCCGTTGCCGCTTCCGCCTCTGTGCCGATGTCGGCACCGCCGACGATCGTGAAGACTGCGAAGCCCGCCGTCATCATCCTCTTCGACGTCGACAAGTTCGAAGCTGAGCTCCTCGGACAAGGACCGCTCCCGGTCACCGCGTCACTCTTCGACCAAGCCCGCAATGACCTCTACTACTGCTTCCAGAACATGCACGGCGAAATCCTCAAATTCGGGCGGGCCCGACGCGACCCCACGCCGATCCAACGGCTCGCCGTCATCGCCCACGACCGCCACTGCATCTACCCCGGCTGCTATGCCCCACCCGACCGATGCGCCGTCCACCACCTCAACGAATGACTCATCGACCAAGGATTCACCGACGTCGAAGTCCTCGGGCTCTTCTGCCACCCCCACCATCGCCACCTCCATCTCAACAACCTCGTCGCTTTCCGAGAATCCGACCGGGCCGTCACCATCCGCGATCGAAGAACCGGCGCCATCGTCGCCCGCGCAACGGTCACGAAACCGCCCTGAACCGCACACCACACCGCCACAAGCACGACCGCTACCTTCGTCGCCGAAGTCGTATGCACACGAACCACGTGCGCGACTCGACAGCCGATCCTTGACAACAGAATCCCGACCCCGCTGTCCGTCACCAACGGCAATCAGATGCGGTCGCGGGCCCAGCGCGCAACGTTCGCCAGCACCGGCGCGGGATGCTCGTAGGATTCGACGAGGACCCGGTGGTAGTGACACTCCTCCGCCGACCGCAGCACGACGTCGGGGTTGGCGCGCCGGTACTCCGACGCCGCATCTTCTGACATGAGTCCTGCCAGAAGTTGCGGTAGGAGATCCGCCGTGCCGCTCCCCTCGTCGAATTGCAGCTTCCGGCGCCACGCGATCGACGAGGGCAGCATGTCCTCGAACGCCTTGCGCAACACCCATTTCTCGACGAGGGCGTTGTCGGGAGTGCTGGGGTCGCCGTGCAGCTTCAGCGCAACGGGGATGCGCTGCGCCAACGCGACCATGCGCAGGTCGAGGAACGGCACCCGCCCCTCGATCGAGTGGAGCATCGTGAGCCGGTCGGCCCGCTGCAGGTTGATGTCGTGCAGCGTTGTCACCGTGCGTCTCAGCTCGATGTGCAGTGCAGCCGGGTCAGCTATCGCCCGGTGGTAGGTGTATCCGGCGAACAGCTCGTCGGCCCCCTCACCGGTGAGGATCACCTTGGTGTGCTGTGCAGCCAGGCGTGATGCGAAATAGCACGGAACCGCGCTGCGTACGAGGTCTTCGTCGAACGACTCGAGACTGTGAATGATGTCGGGCAGGCGGGCCAGCACCTCGTCGGCCGTGATGATGTACTCGTGGTGGATCGTGCCGAGGTGGTCAGCCACGAGGCGGGCCGCAGCAAGGTCGGAGCTCCCATCCACGCCGACCGAGAACGTGTGGAGGCTGCCCAGGTGCTGGATCGCGAGGGCAGCGATGATGCTGCTGTCGAGCCCGCCGGACAGGAACGCGCCGATGCCGACCTCGCTCATGCAGTGACTGACTACAGCCGCGTCCAACGTCTTGCGCACCGCAGCGATGTACTCGGAATCGGGCCTGACGACCGGCGTCGTTTTCGGCACCTCGTAAAACATATGCGTGCCTACATCCGAGACACAGATCGTGCCGGGCGGGAACTCGCGCACCTCACGGCAGTATGGAGCGAGGGCCTTCAGCTCGGATGCGAACCACAGCTGACCATCCTGCTCGGCCCAGTAAAGCGGCTTGATCCCGAGCGGGTCGCGGGCCAGCACCAACCGGGTGCCGTCGACGATGGCGAACGCGTACATACCCTCGAGGTGATCGACGAGGTCGGCGCCGTGGCGGTCGTACAGATGGAGGATGGCCTCGCTGTCGCTACCGGTGACGAAGATGTGGTCGACGGCGAGGTCGGTCCGCAACTCCGGGAAGTTGTAGATCTCCCCATTGGCGACGATGGCCCGGGAACGGTCGGTGTTGTAGATCGGCTGATCGCCGCCGGTGGGGTCCATGATGCTGAGGCGGCGGTGGCCGACCACTCCCGCGCCGTCCACAACGCAGAAGCCTTCAGCGTCCGGCCCCCTATGCGCAAGAAGGTCGAGCATCGCCCGCACCGACTCATGCACCGCGCCGATGTCGAGCGGATGCGCACCGTGGATGCGCCAGATGCCGGCGATCCCGCACATGGGCGCTCGGCTACTTCGCAGCTCGGCGCGCCGGACGCGGCGCTTTGGCCGGTCGGGCCTTGTCGGCTGGTCGTGCCGGGTTGGTCGGTCGGGCCTTGTCGGCTGGTCGCTGCGCACGCACACCGTCAAGCGCAATCCCCCGCACCCGTTCGAGCTGCCCCGGCTCGGTCGACCGCAGCAAGGTGACGCCGCAGATCAGATGGAGCAGGTCGTCGAAGCTCGCATCCGGCCGCGCCGTGCCGTCGGCCTGGGCCCGCTGCAGGAGCGGACCGCCCGCCGCCCAGATCGCATCGCGGCACCGACTGAACAGTTCGGAATCACGCGCCAGTGCCTCGGCGACGGCTCGTTTGGTGGCGACGTAGTCGGCGAAGCGTTGCAACCAGGCGACGAGACCGTCCCAAGGCGCCAGATCGGCAAGGTCGCCGGCCGAGCGACAGAGCCGGTCGACCTCCTCCACATACACGCTTTCGAACAGGTCCTTGCGGGTCGGGAAGTGGCGGTACAGCGTGCCGATGCCGACCTGGGCCCGCCGGGCAATGTCCTCCAGCGATGCCGCGGCACCATCCTCGGCAAACGCTTCATGCGCCGCCGCGATCAGCGCCTCGTGGTTGCGCTGCGCGTCGGCCCGCAGCGGCCGCCGCATCGTGATCTCCGGCATCGTCTCGTCTCGTGACATCGTCTCGTCTCGTGACATCGGCCGCATTGTCTTCGTGGCGGCCGTGCAAACGGAGGGTAGCCTCCGTTACAGTCCGGAGGCTCACCTCCACTCTAGACACGTCGATCTCTGTGCTGCCGTTCCGGCACAACTCGGCAGAAACGGAACCATCATGGACATCGGATTCCACAT
>JAYUDQ010000698.1:0-3369 GCA_043739745.1 Acidimicrobiia bacterium
CGAAGAGGGGATCGTCGAGGCGGGCGACGACATGCCGGCCGCATATCGCACCGAGGTGTTCCGCTTCATCGAGATGCACGCCAACTCCGAACTGTTCGGTGGCTTGTGCGAGCGCCACTGGGTATCCCGGGCTCCTGGCCTGCACCGCAAGCTCTCGTTCCTGGCCAAGACGCAGGACGAGATCGGCCACGCACACTTGCTGTACATGGTGGCCGCCGACCTCGGCGTGAAGAGCCGGTCCCGGATGATGGAGGACCTGCTCGCCGGGCGGACCAAGTTCCACAACGTGTTCCACTACAAGACGCAGACGTGGGCCGACCAGATCGTGATCGCCTTCCTCGTCGATGCCGCGGCGCTCACCACGCAGCAGGCGGTGCTGAAGAACTGCTCGTACGGACCGTACCGGCGGATCCTTCGCCGCATCGTCAGCGAGGAGGGCTTTCACATGCGGCACGGCGAGGAGATGCTCCTCACGCTGGCCGACGGAACCGACACGCAGCGCGCCCTGTTCCAGGACGCACTGGACCGTTGGTGGGAGGCAGTCATGCATTTCTTCGGACCTCCCACACGTCCGGATGACCTGCTCATCCGCTGGCGGGTGAAGAGCGAGACCAATGAGGCGTTGCGCGACCGCTTCGTGCAGAAGTTCGTGCCCATGCTCCAGGACTACGGTTTTTGCGTGCCCGATCCGGCACTACACCGATCGCCCGAGGGGAAGTGGGTGATCGGGGCCATCGACTGGTCCGCACTGAAGGCGACGCAAGCCAACGTGGGGCCCGATTCGGCGGCGCGGGTGGCGACGTCGAAGGCGGCGTGGGAGGGGACGGCATGGGTGCGTGAGGCGCTCGACGCAGCCGCCGTTCTGGCCGAGGCGGTTGCGTGAGCGGTGCTCTCGATCGGGCCGGACGTATCCGGCAGGCGGTCGACTCGGTCCCTGACCCCGAACTCGGAGGGGTGACGATCGGCGATCTCGGGCTCGTGGTCGATGTCACCGTGTCTGCGGCCGACGCAGTCGACGTCGCCCTCACGCCGACGTTCCTGGGCTGCCCGGCGCTCGGACTGATCGACGCCGATGTGCGCGCGGCAGCGCTGACGGCAGGCGCATCGTCGGTCGAGATTCGCTATGTACACGTACCGATGTGGTCCCCTTCGCTGATCTCTGTGCGTGGACGTTCGCAGTTGGCGGCGCTCGGGATCGGCGTACCTGGGACCGACGGCACGGTTTGCACCTGTCCCCTGTGCGGCGAGGACGCGCTGACGTCTGCGTCGACCGTCGGTCCAACCGCCTGCAGGTCGGTGTGGTGGTGCTCAGCGTGCCGCAACGTGGTGGAGGTCATGCGCAGCGCCGACCACGCCGACCACGCCGAACCCGTTGCGTTCGGACCGTCTCGTTTCCGGGCACGCCAAGGTCCATATGCACACGTATGAAGTGTTCCTGAAGCCCGATGGCAAGGACGGATTCGCCCACGCCGGGAGCCTCGATGCCCCCGACGATGAGCTGGCCGAGGTGTACGCCCGCGAGACCTACGTGCGGCGCGGCGAGGGCGCACAGGCCTGGGTCGTTCGCCGTTCGGACATCCTGGTCCTCGAGTCCGCGGACCTGGCCGTGACGGCGGCGCGGACACATGCGTCGAACGATGGACAGGCCGTCGCCGAGCGGCGCCGGGCGCGACGGACCGGCTCCGCGTGACCATCGTTGCCGTGGTCGCGCCTCCTTTCGAGGTCTCGCCCGTTGCCGGCGCTGCGCTGCTGGCACTCGCAGATGACGAGCTGATCATCGGCCATCGCCATTCCGAGTGGCTTGGTCTGTCGCCGTTCCTCGAAGAGGATCTGGCGATGGCCTCGATCGCACAGGACGAGCTGGGCCATGCCCGCGCGTTGTTCGCTTTGCTGTGGCCGAATTGGGCGGATCGTGAGGCGATGGTGGTGCGCCGTCCGGCCGAGGAATGGCGGTCGGGGCCGCTGAGCGAGATCGCGACGCCGACCTGGGAGACCCATCTGATCCGCCACCTCCTGCACGATATGGGCGAGGAACTGGGCTGGCACGAACTCGTACGCGCACATAGCGGTTCGGTGCCCGGTCTCGAGGCCCTCGCGAGCAAGGCGCTCGCCGAGGAGCGCTACCACCGGCGCCACGCCATCGATCTGGTCGTCCGGCTGGGGGCTGGCTCGGCGGAGGCGAACGGCCGGCTCCAGACCGCGCTCGATCGGCTCTGGCCGGTTGCAGTCGCCTCGATCGACGACGTATTGGTTCCCGGTCTGATCGCTGGTGTCGGCGGGGTCTGCGCAGACGCAGGGCTGACGGTGCGGCCCGATGCTCCCGCGGGCGGGCACCCGGATCGAACGCGGCGGCACCCCGACTCGGCCGAAGTGTTCGCCTCGCTGGTCGAGGTCGTCATGGTGGATCCGGCGGCGACCTGGTGAGCGCAGAATCAGCTCCCGCCCGCGTCGATCCGGCCGCGGTCGGTCGGGCGCTGTGGGCGTCGGATCGCGCCTCTTCCGGGCTTGGCATGGTGCTCGAAGAAGTCCGTGAACACTATGCGCGCCTATCGATGGTCGTTCGTCCAGAGATGGTGAACGGGTTCGGGATCTGCCACGGTGGGCTCGTCTTCACCCTTGCGGACAGCGCGATGGCGTTCGCCGGCAACAGCCAGAACCAGGTCGCCGTGGCCGCTACGGCGCACATCGACTGGCTTTCGCCGGCCCGCGAGGGTGAGGCGCTCGTGGCCGAGGCGACCGAGCATTGGAACGGCGGGCGCAGCGGGCTGACCGATGTCGTCGTCACATCAGCAACGGACGGGAGGCGTGTCGCGATGTTTCACGGCCGCACGTCGCGTACTGGCGGCACGATCATCGATCCGCTTGTCGCGGGGTGATGGCGTGCGGCGGCACCGCAAGGTGATGCGGTGAACGACCAGTTGCTTGGCGCGCGCGAAGTCGACCCGTCGGCACGGCATGCTGATGCGGTGAACGAACAAGTCGACGCACCTGCGATCCGGATCGAGCCGGATGCGACGTTCGAGCGCATCATGCTCGACGACTCCTCCTGGGTCGATGTCGCCCGCAACTGGGTCGTCGGCGCCGACGCTGTGTTCGATCATCTGCGCGAGAACGTCGCTTGGCAGACCACGCAGCTGTTCCGCTACGAGCAGCACGTCGAGGAACGCCGGCTCAGCTCCGGATGGAGGCGGGGCACGCCGCTTCCGCACCCGGTGCTGGCCGACGCGACGAGGGCGATCCAGCGCCGCTATCGCGTCGAGTTCCCAAGCTTCAGCATCATCCAGTACCGCGACGGCACCGACGGTCAGGGCTTCCATCGGGATACCGACATGCGCTGGCTCGACGACACGATCATCGGCGTGCTGACGC